>NZ_JBQKUJ010000012.1:0-141833 GCF_054968525.1 Alteromonas sp. G5_S2_22_S1
AGACCAACATTACTTTCAGTTGATTCGTTTTCCTTGCTCACCGCGAAGCGCGTTGCTTCTTAGTGGCTCACCCTGTTCGAGTGAGGTGCGCATTTTACATCGTTTGTTTTCGATGTCAACCTTGTTTTTAAACTTTTTATTTGCTTGAAAACTTGGTTTTGCACTTGTTGCTAAGTTGACTTTGTTTTTCTCGAAGCCCCCTCAGAACGTGGAGCGCATTATAGATACCTGATGAGAAAGATCAACAGTTAAATTGGTTTTTTTTGCTTTTTAGCACACTTTTGAGGTTAACCGCTCATTTCTGCATCATATCTACAAGCTCAATGCATCTTTCGGCTAGTTTTTTCACATTTTATTGTTCTAATTGTTACAAATGAGTAAACTGTATACAGCCTCCAACCCCATAATAAACAATAGAAAGGTAGGTATATGAAAGTAGGCTTTATTCAATGCGCCGTTATAAGCGCTATTTTTGCAATTGCAGGTTACTTGTTGTTTTCTTCTGCTAGTTTAAACGTTCATGTTCCACTAACCGTATCAGCAGCTCTGTTGATAAGCGGTATCGTCACTCCATGGCTAGCGTCTCTTATTCAAAGTCCATCTTCCTCAGATGCCAGAGCACACTCTAATGAAGGATCGATAGAAACCTTGTATGTAGGTAATTTGCCTTATCGAGCAAATGAAAACGCTGTGAAGGAATACTTCAGCAGTTTTATTGAAGTACAGTCAGTTCGGCTAATGAAGGATCGAAAAACGGGAAAGCGAAAAGGTTACGGTTTTATTGAAGTTGTTACCGATGACTTAAGTAGCGTTATAGATAAGACGAACGATTCTATTTTTCAAGAGCGTACATTGAAGGTTCGCCCAGCGAAAGATAAAGTCCATCACGAATAGTCTTCATTCGCATGTAAAAAAGCCCGGTTAGCATTTGCTCCGGGCTTTTTCATATGAGGAAGGTTTAAGACTCGCTGGCTTCTAAAGATTGCGGTAGTCCGTCTAGTAAAGTCTGATTAAAAGATCGAAATCTATTAATAGCGGATATCAAGTCAGGCACCTGCACATCTTTCATTTCATTTATTAATCCAGCAATTAACGCATTGTAGTCTTCGCTACTTGCTAGCTTATTCTCTGCATTAGCAAACGTATCCATCATCTTTTCTAGATACTGGGCAACTGGACTTACTACGTTACCGTATTTAGCATTATCGCTATTATCCTCATTATAATGCTGGATGTTCTCGTATGTCTTTAGCACTTCAGTTTGTGTGGTTCTATTAAGCTGCAGTGCGTAACCCACCAGTTCTTTATCGTCAAAGCCTAAACTCAATGCTTCTTCATATGCTTTATCGATATCACCATTATAAAAGGTATCAGCTAAGTCTTGAACTTGACCCACTAAATTCGCAATAGACTCTAGTTCACCTTCATCAAGTTCTCCTTTGAGGGAAAAACTGATTCCGCTTCGTTCATAGTACTGATAAGAAGTCTGTTGAGAATAAGCCGCTGTACTTTCAGTGTCACTCTGTTGGTCTAACTCTCCTGAACTATCTTGTTGCTCTTGTGAGATCTGCGCTTGATAGCTTAACTGTTGAGACGCTTTAAAAGACTGTAAGCTTTCAAAACTAAAGCTGACTTCATCGCCGTCTTTTGTCCGTATCATCAAGCTTCCGCTCTTTTCTTCTGATGCCGCTACTGCATTTAGTGTGGATATGGAGACAGCGTTAGGCTGCTGACGACCAAAGATATCGGTTTCAAGATCATTGATTCCCGTATCAATGAGATCGCGGCTTTTTGTCATGCCCTGCTCTATCTCATCATTCATGAAACCCGCTAAATCTTTTTCTGCCATGGCAAAACCACGACTTACGCCTTCTCTCGCCTGACTAAATAAACCATTTAGCTTTTCTTCACTTGCTCCACCATCGGCGGCCCCGCGAATTACACCGCCAACAAACTTAAGTACATTTCTAGCCACCTTTTCGAAGTCGAATAACTTAGAAGATTCTTCGTCCAGCGCTTTTCCTTTCGTTTCTTGCGGCTTTTGTCCGTCAATCTCTAACGCTTGGTTCAGGTTACTGCTCACTACCCGTAAACCTATACTCGTTTGACTGCTTGAAACAGATACAGACGCCGCTTGCTGCTTAGAAAACTCTGCTGCTTGTTGCAACCCATCTTGCTGCAACTGCTTTTTCAATACTTCATTCGGGTGAACCGTCGCTTTCTGTTCAGCTTTTTGCTCGACCTTTTGATCGCCCATGAAAGCTTTAATTTGACCCACGTTCATAATTTGATCCTCACTATCCTCTTTCTTATTATCGGCGACGATTCAGTATTGTTTAATTTTAATACAGCTTTTTTTATACGATTTTTATAGAAGTAACTAGCGCTTGTTGCAGTTATTTTATAAGGGACTACAATTCGCGACCTCAACTATCAATGGAGAATTTTATGTCGGCCGATGAACAACAACGTTATCAAGCGCAGTTAGACGAAAAAGTAGATCGTCTTTCGGCGTTACTTTCTCCATTTAATGCGCCTAAAACTTCGGTTTACCCATCACAGCCTACTCACTATCGTATGCGCGCAGAATTTAGGGTGTGGCACGAGGGCGACGACCTCTTTCACATCATGTTTGATCAGGAAACAAAAGAAAAATATCGCGTAGATAGTTTCCCTCCCGCGTGCAAAACAATTAACGATGCGATGGAAAAGCTACTAAACGAAATTCGCCCTAATGAAATACTAAGAAAGAAGTTGTTTCAGATAGATTACCTTTCAGCGCTATCTGGTGAACTCGTTATTAGCCTTTTATACCATCGCCAGTTAGATGATGAATGGGAAGCTGCCGCAAAGTCTCTTAAAAGTACGTTGGAAACGCACTTCCCGAAAGTGAATATTATTGGCCGTGCAAGAAAACAAAAACGCATTATCGACAACGATTTTGTTATTGAGCGTTTGCCAGTAAAGGGTAATGAGTTCGTATTCAAGCATATCGAGAACAGCTTTACTCAGCCTAATGCTGAAGTAAATTGTAAGATGATTGAATGGGCTCTGGACTGCGTTAAGCCTCTATCTGGTGATCTATTGGAAATGTACTGCGGTGCCGGTAACTTCTCATTACCGCTGGCCCTTCACTTCGATAACGTAGTGGGTACTGAAATAGCGAAACCCTCGGTACAAGCAGCGCAGTTTAATATTGAACAAAACAGACTGCACAATGTAAAAATTGTCAGGTTAGCTGCAGAAGAATTTACGCAAGCTATGAAAGGAGAACGTACGTTTAGCCGATTAGAGGGTATCGATCTTAGCGAGTATAACTTTACGACTGTACTCGTCGATCCACCAAGAGCTGGGTTAGATGAAGATTCATTAAGAATGATTCAAGATTACGACAATATTGTGTATATCTCTTGTAACCCTGAAACCTTAGCGCAAAACCTTGAACTATTGAGTGAAACTCACGACGTCGCTCAATCGGCACTATTTGATCAATTTCCTTTCACCCATCATATTGAGGCAGGTGTTTTACTTACACGCAAAGGCTAGTTTGCGTGTAAGTTTTCAGTATCATAACATTCCTATAATACTGTTGGTGTTAGCTTTTCTGGGTAGCACCTACCTGAACAAAGCGAAGTTGAGCTTTGACTTTTTCGCCAATTTCCTTGCGTAGCTTTTCATCAGCTTCTAACGCCTCAGCGCCTGCACTAAATACTAGCCTTACCATGGCGTCAGCTTGAAGTTGTGCACAGGAATACTCCACACCTTGCTGCTCAATGATGTAGTCAGTGAGTTCGTCTATGAAGTGTTGGATTTCTCTGAATACTGCTAGCCGGTAGGCAGACGACGTGCCAGTATGCTCACGCAGTAATAAACGGAAAACGTTTGTATTGGCCGCAATGAACTCCATAAAGGTTTCAACAGAGGTATGGATAACACCGCCCCCTGACGCGATACGTCGTCTTGCCTGACGCATAAGCTGACGCAATGCTAAACCCGCTTCATCCACCAGCGTTAAACCCAGCTCATCCATATCTTTAAAGTGCCTATAAAAAGACGTAGGTGCAATGCCTGCTTCTCTGGCGACTTCACGCAAGCTGATTGCCGACAAACTACGGTTTTCGTCTAGCAGTGAAAAAGCAGCATGGATGATATTTTGGCGGGTTTTTAATTTCTGTTCTTGTCGACTCACATTTGCAACCTATGTTGATTAACGTTCAATGGCCCGATGATTTGCAGCACTTTACGATGTAAATTCTGCATCATCTGAATAGCCATTAATGAAATCAAACTTCTTACATCAAGGACTAGCGTGCGTAGTTTATCGCAACACACGCTAATGGGGAAAGAGAAACAAAATCATCTCTTTTATAAACAAGGGCTAAGCATTAATTAGTTTACTTTACCTACATTTCATCCACCCTCGGCTATAATTAAATTTTACACATGTAAGCAGAACTTATCTGGGTTTTGCTTGCCTGAAGCCTCGTAAAACGATAAATTAGCGAACAGTTGTAAGCCAAGTTGTATAAAATGAAAAAACCTCCTCTTATCCTAACTAATGCGCTGGTATTTATAATATCTGGCGCAATAGCATTTATTGGTGTGCCGCTATGGGTGGCGTATCAAGGCATTGATTGGGCAGAAATTGGTACTGCTATATTTCTGTTCTACTTTACCGGCATGTCAATTACTGCTGGTTATCACCGTCTGTGGTCTCACAAGACCTACGATGCAAACATTGTTGTGCGTGTCATTCTTGCTATCGGCGGCGCTATGGCCTTGCAGAATAGTATTTTGCATTGGTCTTCTGATCACCGTGTGCATCACCGCCATGTAGACGACAACGACAAAGATCCTTACTCTGCAAAGAAAGGGCTTTGGTTCGCGCACATCGGCTGGATGTTACGCGAGTATCAAGCTAAGCGTTACGATGACTACAGCAACTGTAAAGACCTGCAAAAAGATAGCGTGGTGATGTGGCAGCACAAATACTACTTACCTATCGTACTCGCTGCTAACTTTGGCATTACTGGTCTATTAGGCTATTTGAACGGCGACGTAATGGGCATGATTTTAGTAGCGGGCGTTCTTCGGTTGGTGCTAGTTCATCATGTTACGTTTTTTATTAATTCTCTGGCCCATTTTTGGGGTAGTCAGCCTTATACCGATAAAAATACGGCGCGAGATAATGGCGTTTTAGCTTTCTTCACGTTTGGCGAGGGTTATCACAACTACCACCATATCTTTGAATACGATTACCGCAACGGCATTCGTTGGTATCAGTTTGATCCTACTAAATGGCTAATCAAAGGGCTGTCTTATGTAGGTTTAACGTCGAACCTTCGCAAAGTACCTGAAGAGCGCATCGAAAAGGCACTGGCGGCCATGCAGCTTCAAAGGGCTAGTGAGAAAGTATCGGTACTGCCCAACGCTGAAGAAATGATGCACACTATTCAAGAAGAGTACGACCTGCTTATGCAGCGAATGAGTGAATACTACGCGACGAAAAAGCGCGTGATGCGTGTTAAGCAACGCACCTTAAAACGCAGTATTGAAGGGTTAGAACTTGCATATAAGTACAAAGAACTGAAGCACGCGTTTGCTGTGCAGAAAGAAAAATGGACACATTTGCAAAGCTTATCGTTACAAATGGCCTAGCCCCTAACTTTCTGTAAATTAAGTTTTGGAAAAACCACATAAGTGCCTGCTTATGTGGTTTTTTTTATCCTATAGTTGGAATTACAAGACAACTAAGGTAGTACTATATTTATAGCAACTTCTTAAACGGTTTATGCCGTTGCGAAGTTGGCGCGCATTTACGATGTCGCCACCTCACCAGTCGTTACACAATAGGAAAGTAAAATGGCAGCTAAGCAAAAACAGAAATCACCTTCTTATCATTATGACGCGATAGTTATTGGTACGGGTCCTGGCGGAGAAGGTGTTGCTATGCAACTTGCCAAGGCCGGTAAAAAAGTGGCTGTTGTAGAGCGCTATGAAGCGGTGGGTGGAGGCTGTACGCATTGGGGAACCATCCCCTCGAAAGCGCTTCGTCATTCAGTTAGCCGGCTCATTGAGTACAACTCATCGCCTCTGTTTGCCGATAACCATTTAAGCAAGAGCCTTACGTTCTCAGATATCATGCGTCATGCCAGTGGCGTTGTGAAAAGCCAAACACGCCTTCGCTCTTCCTTTTACGATAGAAACCGGGTGACACTGTTTTACGGCGAAGCAAGCTTTGTTGATGCGCATACTTTAGAGATAATGCGAGAAGATGGTTCAAAAGACACGGTTACTGCAGCGCAAATAGCTATCGCTACTGGTTCCCGTCCCTACTGCCCGAAAGACATCGATTTTAATCATCCAAGGGTTTATAACTCAGATACCATTTTGTCGTTAGATCACGACCCTAAATCCATCATAATCTACGGTGCGGGTGTTATCGGTTCTGAATATGCCAGCATTTTTAGAGGGTTAGGTGTTAAAGTTGATCTGGTTAACATGCGCGATCGCTTACTTTCATTTCTAGATGATGAAATTTCCGACGCCCTGAGTTACCACTTATGGAATAACGGCGTTCTCATTCGCCACAACGAAACGTATTCATCGGTCGAAACGTTAGATGACTCTGTGATTTTAAACCTTGAATCAGGTAAGCGAATGCGAGCAGACTGTTTACTGTTTGCTAACGGGCGTACGGGTAACACCGATACCCTTAAGCTGGAGAATGTTGGTCTTAAAGCAGACAACAGAGGGCAACTGCGCGTAAACGAAAACTATCAGACAGAGATAGATAATATCTATGCCGTCGGTGATGTCATTGGCTACCCTAGTTTAGCATCAGCGGCATATAACCAAGGCCGGTTTGCAGCAGAAGCCATGCTTGGAATAAGCACTCATTCAGCGCTTGTTGCCGATATCCCTTCCGGTATTTACACTATTCCGGAAATAAGCTCCGTAGGCAAGACAGAGCAGGAGTTAACAGCCGCTAAAGTGCCTTATGAAGTAGGACGAGCACAGTTCAAGCATTTGGCTAGAGCACAAATTGCGTCCACGCAAACCGGTAGTCTTAAGATTCTCTTTCATCGTGAAACAAAAGAAATTTTGGGCATTCACTGCTTCGGAGAGCGTGCCTCAGAAATTGTGCACATCGGGCAAGCTATCATGCAGCAAAAAGGTGAAGGTAATACCATTGACTACTTCGTTAATACCACATTTAACTATCCGACTATGGCTGAAGCCTATCGCGTTGCAGCGATAAACGGCTTGAACAGGATTTTCTAACAGGCACAAAAAAGCCGGCGAAATTGTCGCCGGCTTATATGCGTTAACTAAAAACTAGTTACGGTTCGCAGCAAGCGCGTTTAGCGAATCTTTATGTGCTACGATGTCGATGTGCATATTTTCTTGATCGAATGTCATTGTCGCAATAGCGTAGTCACCCTGACTTTCGCTTGCAATGTCGATAAGCTTTGTCTGTGCATCACGGAAACGAATGTTATTGTCGATTTGGCTCGACATACATTGGTTGTTCATTTCGAATGTTTTCGCATCCATGCAATCGAAAAGCTGGTTGCTACCAGATTCCGCATGCGCAATACCAAAGGCTGCTGATAGAGCTAATGTTAGTACTACTTTACGCATGTTTCTTCTCCTGTGTTACAGTCTTTCACTGTCACTATTAAACATACTGTATATACATTAGATAGTCAAATTGAGATCATAGTTTTGTGACAAAAGTATTACAACCAGAAATATTTGGAGAAAAAAGTGAAAGGGCACGATGAACTGGCAGCTGAAGCGAGAAATTGCGCCTTATGCGCTCAGTACCTTCCTCACACTCCTAACCCTATTTTCAGTACGGCAAAATTTGCCAAAGTACTTATTATTGGTCAAGCACCTGGGTTGAAGGCTCATGAAAGTGGCATTGCCTTTAACGATGCAAGCGGTGATAGACTGCGTAGCTGGCTGTCAGTATCAAAACCTACCTTTTACAACCCTAAACTCATTTCTATTCTGCCTATGGGATTTTGTTTCCCGGGATACAAAAACGGTGCGGATGCTCCACCCCGAAAAGAGTGCGCGCCTACTTGGCATCAGGCTTTCCTGTCACAAATAAGGCCAGAACTCACGGTCTATATTGGCCGTTACGCGCAGCAATACTATTTGCCCGAATATAAAAATTTAACAGACGCCGTTTACACTACGTTTGCAGCGAACGCCGGTCACGTCGCTTTACCTCACCCGTCGGGCAGAAATAACCGCTGGCTCGCAAAAAATAAGTGGTTTGAGGAAGAAAGCCTGCCGATGCTCCAACACTATGTTTCGAACGCGTTACAAAACTAATCGTGGTTCTCTAAAAACGCTAAAAGCGCGTCAAACGGCATGGGTTTCGCGTAAAGGTAACCTTGCGCCTCATCACAGCCTAACTTAATCATGTAGCTAGCCTGCTCTCTTTTTTCCACGCCTTCCGCAATGGTTAATAAGCCTAGTTTATTACCTAAGGTAACAATTGTTTCAGCCAGCACTGCACTCGCACCTGGCTTAATATCTTTTACAAAAGAGCGGTCTACCTTCAGTCGGTCTAGAGGTAACTGCTGCAAGTAACTCATTGATGAAAAACCGGTGCCGAAGTCATCTATCGCTATTTTCACCCCAAATTCTTTTAGCGAGCGTAATGCATCAATCACTATTTGAGGCTCATCCATAACAACACTCTCTGTAATTTCCAGCTCTAGACGGCTGGGATCACAGTTAGCATTTGACAGGGCGTGCTTTACCTTTTCTACAAATAACCTATCTCGGAATTGCGGAATAGAAATGTTGACTGCTACGCGTAGGTGGCCATAGTTTTTTTCTTTCAACGCTTGAAGACGGCGGCACGACTCTTCTAATACCCATTCACCAATATCTACGATGAGGCCAGAATACTCTGCGAGGGGTACAAAGATCGCCGGTGAGATATACCCACCATCGCCATCAGGCCACCGCAGTAAACCTTCCATACCCACTACTTTTTCGTTTAGTAAATCTATTTGGGGTTGAAACCAAAGCTCTAGCTTTCGTGCAGCAAAATCACTTCTAAGACGACGGATCATATCGAGACGCCAGGTTGTCTGGTCCTCAATGTCTTTCGCGTAATATTCAAAGTTATCTGTAAGGTTTTTCTTAGCGCGGTTTAAGGCAATATTGGTACGCTTTAAAATTTCAATACCAATATTGCGTTTGTTATCTAACTTACAAAATCCAAGTGTCACGTTTACTGGAAGTGTGTGATCGCCGACTTTAAAAGACGATTGAAAGATAGCGTTAATCGCTTCTGGACAAACCAATTCATCGGGACCAATCAGCCCAAATACGTCCGCACCAATACGGCCTTTTTTAACCAGTCCATCAAAAGAAGTTTGAAAACGACCACTAATAGCCCGCAGTAATTCGTTTCCCACTTCCTGGCCTAACCCGTCATTAACGTCTGAAAAGTGATTAACATCGATAAGGGCCACACTGCAGTTTTCCCCGGCGAATAGGTGGGGCTTATCCAACATGTTAATAAATTCGTTGCGATTTGGAAGGCGCGTTAGCCAGTCACGAAACGCTGCATTTCTTAGCTCGTGGAAAAGGTTTACGTTTTCATATCCAACGGAAATGCTTGATAAGAAAACTTCCAGCAAATGCTTGTCAAGCTCGCTTATTTCATGAGTCTGGCGCACGTATACTGCCGCTTCAAAGCCCGCTCTACTGATATAAAGTACCGAGCAGCTTGGCTCGAAAATATGCTTTTTAAGCCGTAAACAGCGAACGACGTTTTCTTCTATTTCTATATTTTTAACGTCGGCTACTGGATGATTAATAAACTTAGCATACTCACCCGCTGCACCTAAAACGTAAACTTCAGAATCATCCCTGTCGAGCAATGAACCTGCTCTTGCACATAACAAGCCTTCTGAATCGAGCCCAATTAAAGAGCTTATTTGAGTAACGACACCTTCGCAGAATTCTTTTACGGAATGTTCTTCAAACAGGTTAGCCGAGGAGGTAATAATTTTCTCCAAGCCTGCGCGGCTTTGGCTAATGGTAATAATTTGCTGATAAGAACGCAGAGAAGAGATAATAGTTGTTAGTAGTTTTGCTCGAGTGAGCTCTGTCTTGGTTTTATAGTCATTGATATCGTAGACTTTTATGACTTGTTCTTCGGGCGCATATCCTGGCTGACCCGTGCGCAGGATTATTCTCGGCTCGAACAACTTCATATCCTCACGGATGTACTTAACTACATCGAAACCAGCGTCATCGGTTTCCATGACCACGTCGAGCAAGATAATAGCAATACTGTTGCTATATTCATGAAGTAACGCTTTAGCCTGCTTTGCTGAATAAGCGTGGATAAAGTTTAATTTACGATCGTTTACGACAAGGTCAGACAGCGCAAGGCGCGTAACCGTGTGAATCTCTTCATCATCGTCAACAATGAGAATGTTCCAATCTTTGCCCAAGAGAACTTGCTCTTCAACTGAACCATCGTCATCTAAAAAAATCAATTCGTCGTTATCGTAATCCATTGCCGACATTACCGCTCATTTCCTCGAAACACACAAAACAAGAACGTATTACTCATAGTCTAAAGCGACGATTACATTGATATATAGGTTACGCAATGCAATAGTGCTCTCATGTCACATGCCATTTTACATTCAGTCATTTAACCATTTATGAAGATTACACCCCAGCATTTTCCTCAAGAGGTAGAAAAACCACGGCAAGCGGGAAATGACAGCGCCAAGACTACGGCTGAACAAGCTACTGCAGAAAAAGCGGCTGGTACAGTGAAAGCTGATGCTAGTCGTCAACGCATGCTTTCGTGGTTCGCACGAGTAGGTATCAGCCCCTCGTTGATGTCTTCTGATCCAAAGAAGCAAAAACATGCATTGGAACGAAGAAAACAAATTTTAGAAACACAAAAAGCGAGCAATCTTCAAGCAGTTTTAAATATAGCACTAAATGTGACAATCAACGAACAAACTAGCGATAATCTTGACCCTGATTGGTTTTTCGCATTTAGTACCATGGCTGAAGAGATTTACAGCCAGCCCATGCAGGAATTATGGGGTAAAATTTTCGCAGTGGAAGTCGCACGGCCCGGTAGCTTTTCTTTAAGAACACTTCAGCTATTAAAAACGCTCACACATCGCGACGCTAAAGTGTTTAATAAAGCCGTTAATATCGCCAGCCGCAGAAATAACGACGCAGTACCGCGTATATTGGTGGGCTATCACAAACGCAAGGGGCTGCTCTCGCTGTTTAAACGCCCCGTGCCAGAGCAAATAAATTTAGCTACCGTTGGATTAAGTTATCCCGACTTATTGTCGTTACAAGAAATGAAGTTAATTTACGCCAGCGAGATTGAAAGTGGCGTATATGCCGAAGGGCAACAGGTTACATGGCGGTGTGTGAATGAGAATATGACCTTAACCTGTAAAACCTCCGATGTTGCACTGGTGTATTACAAGTTCACCTCTGTAGGTAGCGAGCTTTACAAACTTGTCACCAAATCACCCAACAACGCTTACCTTCAAGAATTAAAGGCGGTATTAGGCGAGGTATTTAACATAAGCTAAATACCATCACCAAACTCGTGTAAACCGCATTCACGTTTTAACCCAAAGAAACGGGTATCTTGTTCACTCATTCCTTCTTGAAGAGATTGCGTGGTGTGCCAGTCACCAATAGACACGTAACCCTGCTCCCATAGCGGATGATAGGACAACTCGTTATCTTTAAGATAATAGTGCAAGTCCTTGTTGCTCCAATCAATAATTGGATAGAGCTTAAATTGCTGACCTACTTTTTGTAGCACAGGTAGTTTGCCACGGGTATCGGATTGGCTTCGGCGCAAGCCGGCAAACCAAGTGCCTGCTTTTAAGTCTCCCAACGCACGCTGCATTGGCTCAACTTTGTTCATCTTGTTGTATTTTTCAATACCTTCAATGCCTTGCTCCCAAAGCCTACCAAAGCGTGCTTCTTGCCACGCAGATGACATTTTTGCGCTGTAAACGTGCAAATTTAAATTAAGCTTCTCAACCAGCTCATCGATAAACTTGTACGTTTCTGGAAAAAGATAACCGGTGTCAGTAAGCACAACAGGGATATCCGGCTGTGCTTGAGTAAGCATGTGCAGCATAACTGCCGACTGTGCTCCGAAACTCGAAGACACGATATGAGTATCGGGCAAGTTATCCAGCGCCCAAGCAACTCGCTCTTGCGCTGTCATTTTTTCCAACATATCGTTGATATCAGCAAGATCTTCCTTGCTGATATCAAGCGTAAGTGGTTGCTGCTTTTCTGCTGTATTATTCGTCATAGAAATCCCGTGCGGAGTCTACTACTGGTTTTACAACACCAGCGCGAACAACATAATCACCAAAGGCCTCGCCACTCTCACGCTCTTTAGCCCATTGACCAAGTAGCGTATCTAGCTCTGCCATGATTTCTTGTTCGCTAATGTTTTCACGATACATACGTGGGATACGTGTACCCTCGCGGTTACCCCCTAAGTGCAAGTTGTACTTGCCTGGACCTTTACCAACCAAGCCCACTTCAGACAACATCGCGCGACCACAGCCATTTGGGCATCCTGTTACGCGGAAGATAACACTGTCTTCTTCCAGGCCGTGTTTGGCAAGTAAGCCCTCTAGCTCGGTAACAGCATCTGGCAGGTAACGCTCAGCTTCCGCCATTGCTAGCGGGCAAGTTGGCAATGCGACACAGGCCATTGAATCAAGACGCTGATTAGAAACACTTGGCGCAATAAGACCATGCTCACGAGCCAAGGCTTCTATCTTGTCTTTGTCTTGTGGCGGAACCCCTGCAATAATCAAGTTCTGGTTTGCAGTTAAACGGAAATCCCCTTTGTGTATTTTGGCAATTTCTGCGCAACCTGTTTTTAGTGTTTTACCTGGATAATCCAAAATACGACCATTTTCGATAAACACAGTCAGGTGGTATTTGCCGTCAATTCCTTCAACCCAGCCGAAGCGGTCACCACGGTCGGTAAACTCATAAGGGCGGCTATCCTGGAAAGTCACGCCAGCACGCTTTTCCACTTCAGCTTTGAAGTTGTCTACGCCAACACGCTCTAGGGTGTATTTGGTCTTCGCGTTCTTACGATTAACACGGTTACCCCAATCACGCTGCGTAGTAACAACCGCAGCGGCAACGTCTAGCGTGTTTTCCAGCGGTATAAAACCGAAGTCAGAGGCTTTGCGCGGATACGTACTCTTATCACCGTGGGTCATTGCAAGACCACCACCAACAAGAACGTTAAAGCCAACTAGCTGACCATTTTCTGCAATCGCAACAAAGTTAAGGTCGTTGGCGTGAACATCTACGTCGTTTTGCGGAGGAATAACCACGGTAGTTTTAAACTTACGCGGCAGATAGTTATCACCTAAAATAGGTTCAACAGGCTTTTCAGTAGTCTCAACTTTTTCACCGTCCAACCAAATTTCAGCATAGGCGCGAGTCTTAGGAAGTAAGTGTTCACTTATCTTTTTCGCCCATTCAAACGCCTGAAGGTGAAGCTCGGATTCAACCGGGTTAGAGGTACATAGTACGTTTCTGTTTACATCGCCCGCCGTTGCAATAGAGTCAATGCCAGCTTTGTTCAGCATTTGGTGCATAGACTTAATCTTAGGCTTTAACACACCATGAAACTGGAAAGTTTGACGAGTGGTTAAGCGAATGCTGCCGTACATGGTGTGGTCAGCGGCAAACTTATCAATCGCTAGCCATTGATCAGGCGTGATTACGCCGCCCGGTAAACGCGCACGCAGCATCACATTGTGAAGCGGCTCAAGTTTTTGCTTTGCACGCTCAGCGCGAATATCACGGTCGTCTTGTTGGTACATTCCGTGGAAGCGAATAAGCTGGAAGTTATCAGCTGTGAAACCACCGGTAAGATCATCTTTAAGATCGGTAGTGATGGTACCGCGCAAATTATTACTTTCGCGTTTTAAGCGCTCGTTGTCAGCCAGTTTGCCCTCAACGATAAATGGTGATTTTTCGTTACTCATTAATAGACATCCTTCTGATAACGTTTCGCTTTTCGTAACTCTACAATATAGGCTTTGGCATCGGCTTCTGACTTACCGCCGTGCTCTTGCACTATAGTAATTAGGGCATTTTCAACATCTTTCGCCATGTGCATGGCATCGCCACACACATAGAAATGTGCGCCCTGTTCTAGCCATTCGTACACCTCTTTACCGTGTTCAAGTAAACGGTGTTGAACGTATACTTTCTCTTCCTGATCACGGGAGAACGCCAGCGTAATTTTATCTAGCAGGCCTTCTTTAACGTAACCTTGCCACTCTACTTGATACAAGAAATCTTGCGTAAAGTGTGGGTTACCAAAGAACAACCAGTTTTTGCCTTCAGCGCCTTGTACATCACGCTCTTGCATAAACGATCTAAACGGTGCAATACCTGTGCCTGGTCCCACCATAATAACAGGAGTATTCGGATCAGCCGGCAAGCGGAAGTTGTCGTTGTTTTCAACAAACACATCAACTTCACCGTTTTCCTCTAAATACTCACAAAGGAAACCCGACGCCCCACCTTGGTGACGATGGCCGAACGCTTCATAATCAACGTGCGCCACAGTTAAATGAACTTCTTCTTCAACTTCTGCTTGGCTTGACGCAATTGAATACAAGCGTGGGGTAAGCGGGCGAAGTGCTTCAACCAGCTGCTGTTCTGAAATCTTACCTGGGTGGTCGCGAGCAATATCGATAATCTGACGCTCGGCCATATAAGTGCGAAGCTGCGCTTTATCTTCCATGAGCGTCGCTAGCGTTTCAGAGCCTGTTGCTGCTTGGTACGACTTAATAAAGTTAGGGTAGCTTAACGTTAATTCTAGCTTTGAAGTTAATGCATCAGTAAGTGACATAGTTGCGTCACCCACAGTTACCTCTGCATCACCGTTTAACGACAATATGCTAATAAGTTCAGATACTAACGACGGCGCATTTTTAAACCAAACACCAAGCGCATCGCCTGGTTGGTAAGTAATGCCGCTGTCCTCTAAGCTTATTTCGATATGGCGGATGTCTTTGATTGAATCACGCCCTGTGATTTTTTGAGACTCAATTAAGGTTGCTTTGAACGGTGCCTTTTTGGTGTAAGTTTGCGCCGCAACACCTTGCACTGCTGCGCCAGTTTGTGCCGCTACCGCAGTTTGCGGTGCTGCACTAAAGTCTTCTTTTAACGACTCGATTAATTTAGCTAACCACGCTTGTGCTTCAGCTTCATAATCAACATCACAGTCAAGACGCTCAATAATCGCTTTGCCACCCAGTTTACCTAGGCGCTCATCAAAATCTTTACCTGTCTGGCAAAAGAACTCGTAACTGCTGTCACCTAACCCCACTACAGCATATTTGGTATTGGCAAGTTTTGGCGCTTTCTTGCCTGCCAAAAACTCGTGCAGTTCAATGGCATCATCCGGTGCATCGCCTTCCCCGTGAGTACTAACAAATACTGCAACGTGGGTTTCCGACTTCAAGTTACGTGGCTTGTAATCTGCCATGCTAACTAGCTTGCTGTTGAAGCCCGCTTCTTCAGCTTTAGCTTGACACTGAGCCGCTAAACCTTTTGCGTTACCGGTTTGCGACCCGTACAAAATAGTAAGCGTTGGCGCGTCACCAGCACCGACTGCTGGAGCACTTTGCAATGCTGGTGCAATCGAACCGCCTTGTGCAGCCGCCATGCCTGCTGCATAGCCACTTACCCAAGTAAGTTGATCACGATTTAAGCCTGCAATGGCTTGCGTAATCGCATTCCACTGCTGTTCGTTTAATACCGCGCCTGGCGCTGAGTTCGAATTAGAATCTTGTGACATAGTCTTTTAGCCTTTTATCAATGGCGCTAAGGCTAACGGCTTTCTACAAGAAGAGAAAAGAATAAATGAAACTTTTTTATTACTGAAAGTGCTAATGACACTATGAATAAGTAATAACGGGAAGAAATTACGCTTACTCATAGCAAAAGGGCGTGAACTGCATAAGCAGTCACGCCCTTTAAAATCAATACCTAACGACTAGAAATGAAGCTCTAAACCAGCAAATACACCGTCAAATTCCATGTCTGCATACACGTCATCAAGGTCTTCAATATCTACCGTTACGTTTCTGTAACCCACCTGAAGTGTCATATCAACGGCTAAACTTTCAATAAACGAATATTGAACGGCTGCTTGATAGTCACTTAGCTCGTGATCGTCAAACGACAAATAGCTACCTTCAAAGTACGCTGACAAACCGGTAAAAGGTAAGCCTAACTGAACTTTGGAATAGGCCATAGGCACAATACCTGAAAACTCTGCTGAACCGCTTGTATCACTCGCTGTATCAACGACAAATAATGCTCCGTCGATATATTTTGCATTCACACCTAGATCAAAGCTTACTAAGTCATTATCAAACAGCTCGTAGTACAGAATAAAGTCTGTTGCATCTAACTCTATATCTGTATTTACCGTCGTACTTTCAGAAAACAGTTCGCCATCAAACGTGAACGTTGAATCTAGCGTTGTGGTACCCGAATTGTCTAACGTAGTGTGGTTAACCTTAACGTTAGGCAAGAAAGGTACTGGATGTTCAAAGGCAATATATAGCGCCGTATTGGTCTCATCATCAAAATTAAAGTCGGCAGTGTTATTGCTATCAGCAAAGCCACCTTGGGTATCGGTTTGCCAAACTTGAGCACCAACATAAACGCCTGCGATAGTGTCTGCTTGAGATGAAACTGAAAATAATGCGCATCCCAATGCGGCAGCTATAAGACCTTTTTTCATTAATTATCCTTGATTAAGAAGTTCTGATATTTCAATTAAAGCAGCGTTTGCGCGAGAAATATAGTTTGCCATCACTAGAGAGTGATTCGCTAACATACCAAAGCCACTGCCATTTAAAATCATCGGACTGAATACAGACTGTTGTGTTGCTTCCAGTTCGCGAATAATTTGCTGAAGACTCACTAATGCGTTCTTATCTTCAAGCACATCGTTAAATTCAATTTCTACAGCTTTAAGGAAATGTAGTAGAGCCCATGTTGCCCCACGCGCTTCATAAAAATTATTATCTAACTTCCACCAGCTTGTCTGAACAACGCGTTGGTTGATGCTAGGCGTAGATTGTTTCGCGTTAGCATCGCCAGCTAAATCTGTATTAATTCTAGCAGATCCTACGCTGGCACTTAATCTTTGTGAATAACTACCTAGGCGTTTTTCTACCTGCTTCAACCATTCGCGCAGATTGTCTGCACGCGTATAAAATTGACTATCTGAATTTCGCGTGTTTGCCAGCTCGTCGCGGTATTTTTTCAGAAGCTCAATACCTTCAGCATAGCTAGATTCAGAAGACGGTAATGCCCAACTTTTATGGTCCATATTAAATTTGGGATGAGCTTTAGTAAGGTAAGGGTTTTCAATCGATTGAGACTGTGAGCGGCTAAAGTCTTTGCGCATTGAAAGCGCTAAGTCGCGCACCATCTCCAATGCTCCAAACTCCCACGCTGGCATATTGTCTAAAAAGACGCTAGGGGGAATAACGTCATTTGAAAGGTAACCACCAGGTTTATTAAGCAAGGTTTCAGACACGTCTATCATGGTGGTTGTAAGTGTATAACCCGCAATATTCGTTGGGTTTTCTACTGATGAGTTTTGTTCTAAACGCTTTCTTATATCAAAAGTATCTGGCGAAAGGCTCCAATACCACCCGATAAGCCAGAACAGAAGAAAAATCACCACAGCGACAATCGCTATCCGTTTTGAGTTAATTGATTGTCTCATCTAAACACCAACCTTCCTGTTAAATAGCAAATAGCCGAGCACCGTCAGCTATTTGAGTTTATTAATACTATGCGAATAATGCGTAACCTTTATGACGGCTACTTATATATCACCATTTTTTACTACGTTAACACAATTTAAATCTATTTATATTAGTTATAAAGTATGGTGCATACTTTGATCATTTCGCTGCTTATACGCGGCAGAGTTCCGATTTTTCAACGCATATAGCGCAATAACGATAAGAATTATGGGCCAAAATGCACTAACGCCCACAACTAATAAAGCTAAAAACCCTGCGCTTAGTGCTAATAGTATTGTTCCCATCACACTCACCGCTACCACGAAACCCACAATGGCTAGTACTACGCCAATAAGCGACAGAACCGCTATGTTCTCCCAAGGGCTTAAAAGCTGGTCAGACATAATAATATGCATACCCAGCCAGCTATCAACTAAGCTACCTAAGCAATTCACCAATATAATGGCTATCACCAATGCAATCAGAAAGTTTTTCATTACACTAGCCTCGGTAATAAGATAACCGCAGCAACATACGCAACAAGCGTAATAGGTGTGGCCATAAACAGCCCCAACACCGCCGCCGCTCTTACCCATACTGCGTCTATATCAAAATAGCGTGCAACGCCTGCACACACCCCAGAAATAATTCCAGCATCAAGATCTCTATAAATACGTTTCTGCGTCGGTACTTTCATCATTTTCTCCAAAAATTCTTAATTTCGACAGTCGCAATACGGGGCGGCGGTACTCAAGGTCGCTTAAGCGACCTTGCTCTTTTTAAGCTCAGCCAACTCCCTTTCAATTGTTTCATCTGCCTGCATTGCATCGAACTCAGCCTGAAGAGAGGTCGCTTCACTTGATTTAGTTAAGTCATAAGCATCGACTTGAGCTTCTAAGTGATCGATTCGCTGTTCGTAATTTTCAAAGCGTGTCATGGCATCATCTATCTTACTTTCATGATCCGCTTGCTTAACTTTTAACCGTGTATGGGCAGCGTTTCTTCTCTGCGCTAAGGATTTTTGCTTCGCTTTAGCTTCCGCCAACTTAGTATTCAAACGAGCAGTATCACCTTGGATTTTTTCAATGCTGTCGGCCAAATGGCCTTCTTGCTCTTCAAGGGATGTCAGTTTCGCTACATACTTCTGCTTTTCCATTAGCGCTGCTTTAGCTAATGACTCTTTATCGTTGTTCATCGCAATCTGAGCTTTGTGTTGCCAGCCATCCACTTCTTTTTTCGCAGCGTCAATATGTCGCGCTAACGTTTTTTGCTGTGCGATATAGCGGGCGGCATCGGTGCGAACTTCAACTAACGTTTCTTCCATTTCCTGAATGATCAAGCGAATAATTTTTTCAGGATCTTCAGCTTTGTCTAACATTGCGTTGATATTTGCTTGAACAATATCGTTAATGCGCGAAAACATACCCATGATTATTTCTCCGTTCAAAATAGTATTTTGGTTTCCAGCATTTCTTGTTTATCTGATCCGACGCTGGTTGCCACTGACTGAGTTCTTCTCAACACCATAACTATTACAATCACTGTGCCAGTTATTTAACCCATTGTTTTATATGATATTTAATTAAAATAAAAGAAAACAAGACTGCATACTTAACGACCAGATGCAACTTGTTAGTTTTTTTGACCAACAAATTCGTTAATTTGACCACGAGCAAAAACTGTTGCGATGCCTACCCTTTTTCAAGTTATTACAGGTACAAAAAAAGCGCCCTATGGCGCTCTCTTAAACTAAGTATCAATTTAGTCGGCATCGTCTTCGTTGGCTTCGCCATTAGTCGGTGTAGCGACAACAAGGTCGGTTACACTCACCTTACCGCTGCCCTGCAACTCTTGTGGGCTCAGTTCGAAATGGTAAGTGGTGTTTGCAACTGCTTGATACACATCGGCTTTAATTTCTTGCGTTGTTGCGGCTACCGCATTTGATACAACATTGGTTAAAAACGACTGTAGCACTGACTCTTCTGCATTTGCTACGCTGCTTGCCATGGTTGCTGTTAGTAAAGTTGCTGCGATTAGTGAAGTTTTCATAATTTCCCTCTGAGTTAGTCAGTGCAACAACACGCCGTTGTTGCGATACTTAGAGGATTGCGAGAGCTGTGCCAAGATCTCAAAACCTATTAACACCCTGATTTTAATAAACTAAATAAAAAAGCCCGCCATAAGGCGAGCTTCTTAAAATTGAACAAATATTAAACTTTGGTCAAAACTACTAAAACGTTAGTCTTTTTGACTATTATATTCGGCCACTTCTCGTTGGGCACTTTCTACTGCATCCAGTGCGTTAAGGAGCAAATTCGGATCTGGGTTTTTGCCTGTACCATTTTGACTAAGATATCTGCGCCATATACGCCCACCCGCTTGGCCCTGATACAGCCCCAAAATATGACGGGCTGCATGCCACGGTTTAAAGTAAGGGTCTTCTTGGCGTTCAATATATTGCTGCATTTGAAGTACTATCTCACGACGTGACAGACTCTGTGCATTAGCATCACCAAATATGTCCTTATCAACGCTCGACATGATATATGGGTTTGCGTAAACCTCACGTCCCACCATAACACCATCTACGCTTTCCAACTGCTGTTGGGTTTCAGCAAGTGTTTTAATACCACCGTTAATACTAATCGATAATTCAGGGCGGGCTTGTTTAAGGCGGTGAACGCGCGGATAATTTAACGGCGGAATTTCGCGATTTTCTTTCGGACTTAGCCCTTGCAACCAGGCTTTTCGTGCGTGAACAATGAATGTATCACAGCCAGCGTCGGCGACCGTATCAATAAACCGAGCAAAGTCTTCATCTTCGTCCATGTCATCAATACCAATTCTACATTTTACGGTTACAGGAATATCAACAGCAGACTGCATAGCTTTAACGCAGTTTGCTACAACTTCTGGCTGCGCCATTAAACACGCGCCAAAGCTGCCGTTTTTTACTCGGTCACTTGGACAGCCCACATTAATGTTCACTTCATCGTAGCCGCGCTCTTGAGATAATTCTGCGCACTTGGCCATGTCAGACGGATCGCTTCCACCAAGCTGTACCGCGATAGGATGCTCTTCTTTGTTGTACCCTAAATAGTCGCCTTTACCGTAAATGATCGCCCCTGTTGTAACCATTTCCGTATATAAAAGCGTATGCTTAGACATTAAACGTAAAAAATAGCGACAATGCCTGTCTGTCCAATCCAGCATAGGGGCAACAGAGAATTTACGATTGAAAGAGATGTCAGACATAGACATTAAAACCTTGATTAATATGTAAAAAAGTAAATCTCATCGCATTTTTACCGATTTCAAAATTAGTGACATTTCCGTGTTATTCCGTCGATTTATCCCTTAGAGGGACACAGTAGGAATACAAAAATATGGCTTTTACTCAATCAACAAGCGGCTTCGCGGAGAAAGAACCGCACATTGTACTTCTGTAAAGCAGAAAAACAAAGGCAAGATAGTTTTCTCCAAGTCTAAAACATTCACTTCACCCTCGTCGTGCGCCTCTTAGCATCCAAAATAAAAAGTCACCATATTGAACGTCACTGTTTGGCTTGTGCAGCAAACTTACGCTCATTGATGACTGCAAGATTTACATGAACCAAAATGAATGCCTTCTTTTCCACTTTCTTATAGTAGTATGAACGCAAGATGAGAAAGACAGTGCAGCATTCAATTACATTGAAGCTGCCTACATGTTCGAGGAAAAAGAGCGATAACTCTTACTAAACTTTCTAGCGGCCCCTTTCTCCCCTAAAAATTTTAGACACGGACGTCTTCTTGTTCATTATTTTGCACTGTTCAATAATAGTGAACACGAAAGATAAATGAACAAATGGACAGCTCACGCGATGGCTGGACGCTTATCCGTACAACATGGATGCACAGGACTATGACGATATGAAAGCCATGGTGTTTCACCGGCTACTGATAAGCCCCCACCCGCTAGTAAGTGTCACGAAGGTTTGAGTTTGAGAAGATATTATAATAATAAGTGGCAGACCAAGTAAGCATCATAAACCCCGTGAGCGATATAGAGTCAATCAAAAGCGCTAACTCTTGTTGGGGCGTTACCGATAAACTGCCTAAGGTAGTAAAGCTGCTAGCTGCTACGTGAAGGAAGTCTAAGGGCAATAGAACAGTATCACCTTGAAAGCCATTTAAACCAACGATGTCGAATGCGAAATACAACATAAGTGCGTACCATAATATTTCTATTATATGAATTAAGAAGAGGAAAATAACCACGGATACACTCATGAAAAAATGCGACGTAAAACGCCTTGAAAACCGTGTAATCGTTCTTAATCCCCAATAGTGAAAGATGATGATTACGACCGTACTGAATAGCGATAAAAATAGGCTAGTGGCAAGCAACATTATTCACCCACCGCTTCTTCAAGCTGCCGATTTTGCATACAGTTCATTGCTATCTTTTTGGCAAAGCTGGCACATGAATCTAACCCAGGCACGTTAATGTACCAAGGCGTTGCATACGCCGACCCTATAAAGACTCCGGTTGGTTTTCCATTACGCAATAACTCATGTGAACGGGAAATACTTAAATCTGTTAGGGCTTTATCACACGCGTATGTTTTATCTTTATCAGAAAACTCGATGAGCTTTTTCAGGGTTGCAAGCTTATCAGCCTTACCAAGAACCCCTTTAGCGTCTATCGTTATTGAACGTGAATGCGACGTTTCGTTCTTTCTTACACTATGGCTTTGCTCTACGTGTAAAATCCCATTTTCATAAAGCGCGATTAGTTTGCTAGCACTGTCGCTCGGAATAGATGCAAAAGAGGCACTAAGCAAAGGCTTTATATCCTGATAATTTGCCAAAAATTCTTTTAGCAGTAATGGCGACTGCTAAATGTAATCTACCCCTGCTGCCATTATTGCTGGCCAATCAGACTCTTTAGTCTTACTACTTAGTGCGAGAAGTTCGGTTTTAAGTTTTGAAAAAGGGTGACCTATCGACTCGCGCTGAGTGAGAAAACCCAATGCCTTTGAAAATGGCATACCGGCTATTTGCCTATGGGTTTCAGGTAGTTCTTCTTTGAACAAAGGAAGTAATCGGTAGCGATAAAAGCTTTCAATATTACTTACGCGGATATTAGTGGGTTGTTCTAACTTTTCTCCCCCGTCTTTTATGCTTTTTTGCGCACACTAAACGAGGAGACCGCACAGAAAGGCTAATAACAACTTACTGAAACAGCGCTGCTTTTTGCTAGGTGCTTACCACTATTATGCTTTTAGCGTATTTCAAAGTTTTCAAATTGGGGCTATTGTATAGAGTAGGACTTAAAAATTATTAGCATAGATAAATATGTGATAGCCGTTTTTTGCATGCCTGATGCAAATAAACCGCGCCCTTGGAGACATTTTATGGCGGACAAGAAGCCGAAGGACCAGCAAGCGCAAGACGTTAACGAAACCCAAAGCGCCCCTCAACCAGCAGACGAACTTGCTCAATTAAGAGAAATTTTATTTGGTCAAACTAACCGTGCATTTCGCGCAGATCTGTCTGCCCTTGAGTCACGCGTTAACGACAGCTTTGCAAAACTGAATACACATCTTGATGATCAGTTTAACGATATACGTAAGCTTATCGATCAACAAATCTCTGAACTTTCTAATCAATTGGCCAGTGCTAATGACAATCACAGTAATGTTCAAGAGCAGCTTCAAAATACGACTGATAAATTACAAAGTGAGCTGGAAATAGCTGAAACTGCAGCGAAAAGTGACAATGACGCGCTTGAAGCTCATGTTGTTAAGGAGCTTGAATCCTTGGATAACTTGTTTAGCAAACGCCATCAAGAATTGCTGGAAAAACTTCAGCAGGTAACGAGCGAGCTTTCAGAAAGTAAAACCGACAGGAAAACACTGGCGAACCTACTTTCAACTATGGCTACCAACCTCGCCACAGATAGCTAATTAATGACTGACAAGGGAGCACCAGCTGATTTGCCTGACAACTCACTGGATAAAGTCAGAGAGCTGCTTATTGGGCGAGACGACAAGTTCGTTCAAGAGAAGCTTGATAGCGATGCAAAGGGATTTGTAAGTAGTGTTGTTTCAGAAGCATTGTTTGAGCGTGAAACCAAAGATGGCTCAGTGAACAAGGTACTTGTCCCTCTGGTTGAAAAGTCTTTGCACCGCTCCATAGAGGCAAACAGTGAGAAAATTGTAGGCACGCTTTATCCCCTTGTTGGCACATTGGTAAGAAAAGCGGTTTCGTCGTTTTTGATTGAATTCGTAGAACGAACCAATGCGCTTATTGAACACAGCCTAAGTCCGAAGAGTATCTCGTGGCGATTTAGAGCATGGCAGTCGGGTATCAAGTATTCTGAATACGTTGCCTCACAAATCTATCAATATCAGGTTCAGCAGCTTCTGGTTATTCATAGAGAGACCGGAACTCTTCTTCACAGCATTTCATCAGATCCTGATAAAGAAAAAGATGCCGATCTCATTTCTTCTATGCTGGTTGCCATTAATGATTTTGTGGCCGACGCTTTTGGCGTAACAAGCACTGAATCAGAAAACGAGCTTGGTGAAATCAAAACAGAAGATTTCACATTGCTTATTAAAATTGGCCCCCAGGCTCTACTTGTGGCGGCAGTAACAGGCAGTGTTCCGCCCGAAGTGCGCGGCAAGCTCCAGCAGGCGCTAGAAGAGTTTCACCACTTTTACCAACAGCCCTTAGTCAACTATGACGGTGATAACGCCCCCTTTGATGGCTGCGAAACTATTTTGGCCGATTGCTTGGTAAGTGAAAGAAAAGAAGGCGAAGGTAAAAAATCGAAGCGCCTTATTGGCGGTGTTGTACTTTTAGTAATACTGTTCGCGATAGGTATTCTATCATTTATGCGGCTATCGCTGACTGTATTAAAAAGCGATTTACACGAGCTTGTGCCTCCACCAGGTGTCATCCTGACCGACACTTATATTTCAAACGGAAAAGTACACGCAAAGGTGCTACGAGACCCCGCCGCCACCAGCATTAACCAGTGGTTTAGCGAAAGTGATATTGACTTATCCAGAGTGATTGTTAGTGAAGAGCCGTTTGTCTCGCTCAAATCCCATGTGATATTGCGTAAACTCGAAACACTGGTTAATGCGTTCCACTTAAGTGAAACAGAAACCTTGTCGCTTAACGCTAAAGAGGATAATAACGCAGTGATATCGGGAAGCGTATTCGCCTCAACCGCTCAGCGCTTTACCCAACAAATGGGGCGTATTCCAGGTATTTCGTCAATTCATGTAGATACCGATGCGCTTAACGTAAAAGCAGCCCATCAAATCGACAATGCTGTTATACAAAAAGCGGCGCTAAACCGGTTAGTTAATAAAATTTCTTCGCAAACTGTACTTTTTGCTACTAACCAACAAGTGCTTTCTGAAGTACAGTTAGCCAAATTAGAATCACTGGCTAACGAAATAAAGCAACTTTTATCTCTTGCCAACAAAACCAATACGGTTGTTAGCATTGTGGTAATGGGTGCCAGTGACAACTCAGGTTCAAGTGCACGAAATCGTGAGCTTAGCCAAAAACGCGCAGAGAATGTTGTGAATTCATTAATTTCACTTGGTGTAGAAAGTGATATCCTTATACCTGTAAGCTTAGGAGAGCTACCATTGCAAAACGCATCAATGGGACGTTCAGTTATGTTAAACGTATTAATATCCAGTGAGCTGTAGTAAGGAAACTTTTCAGTGATACAGAAAAAAGTTTGTATTTTAGGACCTACTGGTGTTGGAAAAACAAGCCTAATCAAGCAGTTCGTCGAAGGTATTTTCTCTGAAAAGTACAAGACCACTATTGGTGTAAAAATAGACAAGAAGCAAGTCAATAAAGAGGGACGCGGTGTTCAGCTTCTGCTTTGGGATTTAGAAGGTATCGACAGATACTGTGGTTTCAACCCTCGATATCTTAGAGGGGCCAGCGCCTACATCGTTGTGGTAGACCAGACCCGTTCTCAATCTTTGCTTGAAGGCATGGAAATTTTAGAACTCGCCAAAGAACACTACCCTGACATTCCTGCATTTTTCGTTGTTAATAAAACCGACCTTCCAACAAGTTGGCATTGGAGTGAGGAAGAGCTAAACACTTATGCTCAGAAATTTACTTCGCTTACAAAAACCAGCGCAAAAACCGGTGAAAATGTAGAGAACTTATTTAGTACCATTGCGTTTTGGTAGGAGATTGCCATGGATATTCATTTATTAAATGCGTTAGGCATTACGAATTGCGCTTTATTCAAGTGCAGTGCTGAAGAAGAATTAGAGTGCCTAACCCCAGAATTACCATGGCTTCCTCACGTTGTCACATTAGACGAAAAAAACCGGCTACAAAAAAAGCATACCCCCTCCATTTTCCTAGATGATTTCTTTCTAGATGCCGGTGAGGTGTGGAAAGGCGATACCTCTTTTACCTTGTCTTCAGGCTTTTGGACAGAACAAAATGAAAAGCAGGTACTACGTCTTGAGGCACTAGCGATTAATAGCGAATCTGGCTCGCGCTACTTAGTAGTTAAAAACATTGAAGAACAATTCGACGAAAAGCGAAAAACCCTGCAAGCCGCAAGAGAGCTATTGTTAAGCCACCACGAAATCGTTGGTCAGCATGAATATATAAGGCACAAATTAAACAGTGTGCTTCGCAAAAATAAACGAATGCAGAAATTGGTTCCTCCTATTCAACAAGCAATTCACAACCTTGAAACAGGTGTGGTTATTCTTGATGATAAGGGCGGTTTAGTTCTTGATAACAAAGCCTCTCATAGGCTTCTTCTTTGCAGCAGTACAACACCAAGCTCAATCCGCGTAGGTGAGCTATTAAAAGGTATCGATGCCCCCGCCTCTTTCTTACCAACTCTTGTGAAGAAAAAAGCCCCTTGGCAGGGAGAGCTTTATTGGCAGCCGGTGGACGAATACAAAGTCTGGCTTCAAGTTACCATTCACCCAGTGTTACAGGGAGATGAGCTGACGCACTGGGTTTACCTGTTTACTGATATTACACATATTCACAATAAAGAAGAGAGCGTATTAACCGCTAGCGGAATGGACTCGCTAACCAAGGTTGCCAATCGGAATCTGTTTACTGATACCGTAAAACGTCTTGTGCAAGAGGAAACGGCATTCAAGCTTTTCATTATTGATATTTGCGGTTTCAAGAGAATAAATGAAGCGCTTAGCTATCAGTCAGGAGATGAGATCCTCAAGTCCTTCGCGCTTCGCCTGCAGGCCTTCGTCGGCAATAGCGGCTTTATAGCAAGAATTGGCAGTAACGAATTCGCCCTAGTGAAACGTGAAGATACGTTTAAGAATGAATCGAGCGAGCAGTACGTAAAAAACCTTATTCAAAAGTTAACCCAAACCTATACCGTCCTTAATGGAAGCGAGCCAAACTTAGGGGTGAATATTGGTGAAGCTAACTACCCTGCCCACTGCAGTTCGTCTGAGGGTCTGCTTCAGTGTGCTGATATTGCCTTACAGGCATCTAAATATCAGGGGCGTAATACTGCGCTAACTTATAGCGAAGAGTTACATAAACAGCACTTCGCCATTAATGAACTTGAAAACCAGCTTCGCAAAGCGATAGACGAAAACCAGCTAAAGCTTTTTTTACAGCCTATCGTCGATTTAACCACAGGTAAAATTGTTAAATGTGAAGCCTTGGCACGTTGGATTACGCCCGAGGGAAAATTTATTTCCCCTGAAGTATTTATTCCACTAGCGGAGAAAAGCGAGCTCATCTTCCCCTTTGGTGAGTGGCTTATCAATGAAGCGTGTAATGCGATTGACGCCTTAAAAGGGGCCAATTTAGACATCCGTTTAGCAATTAACATCTCGGGCCGACAAGTCTCAGACTTGGCCTTGCTTAACCAAATTAAGAACGCACTTGAAGACCATCAGCTGCCGGGCTCAAACCTGTCAATTGAACTTACCGAAAGCGTGTTGGTAGAAAGTTTAGATGTGGTTTCGGTTCTGTTGAACGAACTTCGCGGGATGGGGATTACCGTATCGATTGATGACTTTGGAACAGGCTTCAGTTCACTCGTGTATTTGAAAAAGCTGCCAATTGACGAACTTAAAATTGACCGCTCGTTTGTAAGTGAACTTGAAAAAAACACCGACGACCAAGCCATTGTGCAAGCTATTTTAGGTTTAGCACATAACCTGAATATAAAAATCATCGCTGAAGGGATTGAGACCCAGCAGCAGCAAGACTTTTTACAAAGTCATCAATGTGCGTATGGTCAAGGGTATTTATACCAACGCCCCGTCGCTATAAAGGAATTTATTTCGCTAGCGCAAAAGCTTAAATAAACAGGCAATGACTTACACCATCTCTTACCCTATCTACAAATAAAAAAGCCGAAGACCGCGATTTACATCGCCGTTCTTCGGCTTTCCACATTCGAAATATTGTTAAATAAGGCCCATATGCCCCGCGTGGAACTCTAAGTGTTCTTCAATAAATGAAGCGATGAAGAAATAGCTGTGATCATAACCTTCATGCATGTTTAGCGTTAACTGGGTGTCTGATTGCTGTGCAGCATGCACTAACGTTTGCGGCTTTAGTTGCTCGTGTAAAAACTCATCTTTTGTGCCTTGCTCAACTAAAAGCGGCACGCTGTGTGTTTTACTTGCAAGTAACACAGAAGCGTCATAATCCTTCCACGTTTCTTTATCATCGCCTAAGTAACGGCCAAGCGCCTTTTGTCCCCACGGACAATCAGATGGGTTTGATATAGGGCTAAAAGCAGACACAGATACAAATTTATTCGGATTACGCATGCCGATAACTAAGGCACCGTGCCCCCCCATAGAATGGCCACTAATGGCTCGCTCTTTAGTAACAGGGAACTCACTTTCAATAAGCGCAGGCAATTCATCAACAATGTAGTTATACATGTTATAATGCGTATTCCACGGTGCTTGAGTAGCGTTTACGTAGAATCCAGCGCCTAGGCCGAAATCATAAGATCCTTCATCATCATCAGGTACACCTTCTCCTCGAGGTGATGTATCTGGTGCGACTATTGCCATACCGAGCTCGGCCGCTAGTTTCATTGCTCCTGCTTTCTGCATGAAGTTTTGGTCGGTACAGGTCAACCCCGACAGCCAATACAATACTGGCACTGGCTTCTCTTTCGAAGCGAAAGGGGGAAGAAATATCGCGAATGTCATATCGCACTGTGTTGTTTCAGCTTTGTGGGTGTAGCGTAAATGACGCCCCCCAAATGCTCTATTTTCGCCAATAAGTTCCATTTCAGCTCCTTAAATTCGTAAATTTGCACCTTTATTGTGGAATCAGTAAAGGCTCTATCGGATTTTAGATCAAGTTCGTTTACACTAAGCGCCTAATTTTTGAGGTAAGTACAATGGTAAAAGCACTGCTGCATCATATTGTTGGCACTATTTCGGTCATTTTTTATTTTTTAAACACAGTTTTGTGGTCTACGCCTATTTTTATATTGGCAGTTTTTAAACTCATCCCTATCGCCCCGTGGCGGCGTTTCATTTCTTATTTACTCGACGCATGCGCCACCGCGTGGATAGGCGTCAATAATATTAATCAGCGCATTAGTGGACGCACAAAGTGGCAAGTAAACGGGCTGGAAAAACTGACTCGAAAAGATTGGTACCTCGTTGTTGCTAACCATCAATCTTGGGTCGATATCCTCGTTCTTCAACGTGTATTTAACCGAAAGATTCCTTTTCTGAAGTTTTTCCTCAAAAAAGAGCTTATTTATGTGCCCATTTTAGGTCTTACCTGGTGGGCGCTCGATTTTCCATTCATGCGTCGTTACTCGAAGTCTTTCATTGCTAAAAATCCGCACCTGAAAGGTAAAGATATGGAAACCACCCGCAAAGCGTGTGAAAAATTTCGCAATAAGCCGGTAAGTATAATGAACTTCGTAGAAGGCACGCGTTTCACCACAGCCAAGCATGATAGACAGAACTCTCCGTTTGAGCACTTGCTAAAGCCTAAAGCCGGCGGTATTGCTTTTGTGTTGTCGGCCATGGGCGACCAGCTACATAAACTTATTGACGTTACCATCGACTATCCTAATGGGGTCCCCTCGTTTTGGGATTTCGTAAGCGGTAAAGTTCGCGACATTCGCGTGAATATTGATGTGATGCCAGTAAAAGAGATTATGGACAATGGGGTTTTCAACGACAGCTATTTTGATGACCCACAAGTGCGTGCCCGCTTTCAGACATGGCTAAATGAGCGTTGGCATGCCAAAGATCAACGTTTAGCATCACTTAACGCAACTCAGAAACCATTATGATCCGTCTAGTACTTGCGCCTTTTATCTTCGTTTTACATACCACACTGCAAATTCTTAACTTAGCTTTGTGGGGTGGGCTTATTATTCTATTGGGTTTGGTAAAGCTTTTATTGCCGAACGGAAAAATTAGAACAGCGTGGAATAAGGTCATGCACGCGCTGATGTTTAGCTTTGGCCGCATTAGTGTCATATTGATTCGCCTATTCAACAAGGTCGACATTGTGTGCTCTGTTCACGGCACGCTTTCTAAAGATAGCTGGTATCTTATTATCGCGAACCACCTAAGCTACCTCGATATCATTTTACTTATTGAATTCGCTACACACCGTATTCCAGCGCCCAAGTTTTTCTTAAAGAAAGAGCTTATCTGGCTGCCTTTTGTAGGGCTTGGCGCGTGGGCACTTGATATGCCTTTCATGCACAGGTATACCCGTGCTTATTTAGAGAAGCACCCTGAAAAAAGGGGAAAGGATCTGGAAACCACTAAAGCGTATTGTGAAAAGTTCAGAACCGTGCCGACTACAGTGATAAATTTTGTTGAAGGAACACGCTTTACATCACAGAAGCACCTTTCAAAGCAAAGCCCCTATGTCAACTTACTTCCACCTAAGGCGGGGGGCGTGTCTTTCGCCTTATCAGCCATGGGCGAGTTATTTACGAACGTACTGGATATTTCTTTGCTCTACCCTGAAAATAAACGTCATCCGATGATGGCAATGTTAAGCGGCCAGATGACTAAAATTGTTATTGATGTAAACGTAACGCCTGTACCCGAGTTACAACAGCAGTCAGAACGTACAGAGTCTGAATTTCGTCTTTATTTCCAAAACTGGTTAAATAGCTTATGGAAAAATAAAGACAACCGCATAAAGCAATTATTGGAGTCATAAATAATGGAAGTGAGTGCTTCAGTACGCGATTACTTTATACACTTGGTAAACGACGTTTTCCCAAACTTAACCACTGAGGACCCGCTTTATACAGTGCTTGCACTAGGGTCTACCCTGATAATTGCAGCGTTCATTTATATTATTGCGCGGTTATTAGTACGCCCGCAAATTGCTAGCTGGGTTTACAAGTCTAATAATAAATGGGACAACGCGCTTCAAGAGCATGGCTTCTTTAGACCTTTAATGCACCTCTTCCCTGCGCTATTCATCTACGTTGCCACTCCAGTACTTATCGATGATGAAGCCGTCATGCACGGTATGGTAATCAAAAGTGCTCAGCTGTATATGCTTTACAGTGGCTTACTCGCTTTGTACGCCATGCTAAGCACAGTAGAAGACGTTTACAACGCCTCAGCCCTTTCCCGACGAGCCCCGATTACAGGGTTCATTCAGGTGACTAAACTTGCCTTTGCAATCATTACTATACTGCTGAGTATTTCTTTAATAGTCGATAGAAGTCCGTTGCTTATTGTATCGGGCCTAACCGCTATTGCCGCGGTGCTGTTATTGATATTCAGAGACACTATTTTAGGTTTTGTGGCCGGTATACAGATTGCCGCCAACCGCATGTTTAATACCGGTGATTGGATAGCCATGCCGAAATACGAAGTTGACGGTGAAATACTTGAAATAGGCTTAACCAATGTAAAGGTACAAAACTGGGACAAAACAATCTCGACACTACCTACTTATAGCCTTACTACTGAAGCGGTGAAGAACTGGCGAGGCATGCAGGAGTCCGGCGGCCGCAGAATTAAGCGCGCCATTTATATTGATGTGCACTCTATCAAACTCTGCGACAAAGATATGTTAGACCGCTTTTCAAAAATTCGTTATATCAACGAATATATCGATAAAAAGAAAAACGAACTGCGTGCTTATCACAGGGATTACTCCATTGATGAGTCGGATTTACTCAATAACCGCAAGCTAACCAATATCGGTACGTTTAGAGCCTACTTAGAAGCCTATTTGCGCAAGCATGCGAATATCAACCAAGAGCTTACGCTTATGGTTAGGCAGCTTCCCCCTAATGAGCTAGGTTTGCCCTTAGAAATTTATTGCTTTAGCGCAGAAAAAGAATGGGTCAAATACGAGAAAGTACAGTCGGATATTTTCGACCACGTCATGGCCATGCTTGACCTGTTCGACCTACGCGCCTACCAGCGAGACGGTCACCTCTCGCTTTTAGCCCACCGCGAGCACAGTGCCTATCAGCAAGAGGCAAAGGTGAACGCCAGGCAAGGTGCTGATAATAGTGCCAAGCAAAGTACAAGTGAAAGTTCTGATGGAAGTGCCGATGAAAGGACAGAGCGTAGTGTAAACACGCCTGCAGAGCCTCACAGCACGCCGAAAGCGTAACCATCAATAACTGTTTTACAGACGTAAAAAAACCGGCTTTGAAGCCGGTTTTTTCATAACGCTTTTTGCTTAAGCTAAGGCATAGGCCATCAGCATGCAAAGCACCAAACCTGTAACGCCAAAAAAACCGTACTCGATTTTTTCCTGCATACCTTCAGCACCTGCTTTAGCAGTCATAAAGCCCATAACGATGCTGCTTAGCCCTAGCGTAAAGGCAATTAGCGCAACACCAAACATAATTGCATTAATCCAATCAGCCATTGTGATAACCCCTTAAAATTATTGGCGGTATTATGCACCAATAATTAAGATTTGAACATGCTTGGATGGGTTTAAATATGCCGTAAAAGGCATAAATTGATCTTAGTCAAAATGGCTAATTTATTATTATATTCGCCAAAAAATGAAGCCGCCTATATTTCCCGCCCTTTCAAAAAAACATAACCCACTGAAAAATATAATCTTTAAATTATGGCAAGAGCATTGCTCTATTCTTTGCAAACAGGCTATCGCCGCCGCTTTTAGCAAGCCCTGGCTATACCGAACTACATTTTGCACGCGCACTACCGTGTTATTAGTGAAATAAGGAATGAACAATGTCTAACAAACTATTACTTTCAGTTGCCATCACCAGCGCTTTAATCAGTGGACAGGCACTTGCACACGATAAGAACTTTCAGACCAACAGCTGTGATATGGAGCTTGATGGTCACATTCAATACTATCAAGGCGACTTAACCGTAACCATGGATAATGGCTCGGTGATGAGCATAGACGCTCAACACAATATGACCGTTAACGGCGAAGCTGTGTCGCTTAATCGCGAGCAAAAAAAGTGGGTGGGTGAATACTACGACAATATAGATATGGCCATTCCAATGACACTGAACATTGCCAGTGAAGGTTTAGAGATTGCTAATGTCGCGGTAACTGAAGTATTCACAGAGCTCCTTGGCGGCGACCAAATGGGCGACGACTTTCGTGAACTCTTTGACTCGCTCGACGCTAAGCTCAACACCTCATTTTATGATGAAGCGGGTAATATCCGTGTCGATTCAACCAAGTTCGATGAGCCAGGTTGGTTTGACGAAAGCTGGGAACAAGAATTTGAAACCCAGATAGAGTCATTGATTAGCGAGTCGATAGGCAGAATTTTAATAGCCGTAGGTACTCAGATGCTATGGGAAGGCGGCGATATGTCTGAATTCGAAGAAAAAATGGAACGTTGGGGTGAAGACCTAGAATATCGTCTTGAGAGTCAAGCCGCCGCATTAGAAGAAAAAGGCGATGCTTTGTGTAAAGTGTTGAAACAGGCTGATTATGCTGAAGGAAAAATGCAAGCGTCAATTGCCGGGCTTGAAGAGCTGAACCTGTTAGATATCGATGGTCATGCAGAAATGAAGATGTAATAGCCCTTCGTATCAAAACCATTAACATCTATAAAGCCAATGATGGGTAACGCCCATAGTTGGCTTTTTTCGCAAGTCCGCCCCTGTCTTAGTGTATTAACCCCGTTTAAACCTTTGCGCTTTTAGTGCCGCTTTTTAAGGCAATCAGTAAAACGACTTGCGTATTGATAAAAGCAAGACTTTGCAAATTAATATAATCTACGGCTATTAAACAAAGGGTATTGAGACTATGACGCAAAATTTAGTAATTACGGGTTATGGATGGTTAGCCGGGTATGTTGGCGAAGCACTTAACGATGATTTCAATATTGTCGGCACAAGTAGAAGTCGGGACAAATGCCATGCGTTACAAGCGCAAGGTATCGAAGCACTTGAATATGCGCTAGGAGATAACACCAAGCCCCTTGAACGCTATTTACCTAATGCAACCTTATTACTCAATGTACCGCCCGGCCGACGAAGCACCAATTTAGACGCCTTTACAAAGCACATGCTGTCATTAATAGATAGCGCGATCAGGGCGGGCGTTGCGCATATTGTTTTTATCAGTACGACCTCGGTTTACGGTGATAATACTGATGAGACATTGACAGCGCAGGCCCCAACCAACCCTCAAACTGCGTCAGCAAAAGCGCATGTAGCAATAGAGCAATATTTACTGTCACTGCGAGAGCAAGTTAACGTAAGTATTGTGCGGTTAGCGGGCTTGGTTGGCCCAGACCGTCACCCGGCCCGTTCGTTAAGTGGACGTCAGCTAGAAGCGGGTAATAAAAGAATAAACCTGGTTCACGTTTTTGATATCGTTAAGGCGCTTGGCGAAATTGTTCGCTGTACCCCACTGAATGACACGATACATCTGTGTAGTTTGTCTCACCCCAAACGGGGGCTGTACTATGTTGAGGCTGCTAAAGCCATGGGTATTGAGCCGCCTGATTTTACAGGGACCGACGCTGAGCCTGGCGGGAAAGTAATTGACGCCCGCGAATGCTGGGCGCAGTTAGGTATTACGCCCGAGTTCGCTGACCCCTATCGCATGTTCTAAATCAATAAAAAACGGCAAGCCCGTTACCAAGCTTGCCGTTTTTGTTTAGATGTAATGTGTGAAGCGGTTTACCCGAAAAGGTTAAACCCAAAATATTTCACTGCGACTGTGTTTATAAAAATAACAAGCAGAATTAACGGTATAAAGGTTTTAAGCGACACATCTACATACTTTTCAAACCAGCTACCCTTGTATCCGCTGCTACCTTCTTCCAAAGACGCGTTGAAGTTAGCGCTCTTCCAACGGTAAATAACAAACAAGCAAATAAGTAAGCCGTTGAGCGGTAAAATAGTGTCGTAGAACACGTCGTAAATCACATCAAACAAAGACTTATCTGCCCCTGCGTAGTGCATAAACGAAGTCAACATATCCACTTTACCGAACGATAATGCGCTCAAAATGGCTAACACAATCATAATGCTGCCTAAAGAGCCTAGCGCCCATTTGCGACTTACGCCTTTCTCGTCCATCAATGCCGCAACCGGTACTTCAAAAATAGATACCAGTGAAGTAATTGCTGCGAAGAACACAAGCAAGAAGAACAAGCTCGCTACAATCGACGCACCGAGATACCCGATTGAATCTTGTAACGCGAGAAAGATACTCGGTAGGTATGTAAAGATCATGCCAACCGAAGACTCACTTAGATCATCAGGGTTAATATCTGGGTTAAAAGAGAAGATAGCCGGAAGAATCATTAACCCCGCAGTAAATGCAACCGCTGTATCGGTTAAGGCAACCAATTTGGCCGAGTTAGGCACATCCGCTCGTTTATCAATATAGCTTCCGTAAGTGATCAGAATACCCATACCTAACGACAGCGAAAAGAAGGCTTGCGACAAGGCGCCGTTGACAACTTCAGCCGTGATTTTTGAAAACTCAGGCACGATATAGAACTTAACCCCAGCCATGGCATTTTCTCGGGTCAGTACAAACACTACCAAGCCAATGAGCATAACAAAGAGTGCTGGCATAAGCAGCTTTGCCGCTTTTTCGATGCCTTCTTTTACCCCGCCTTGAAGTATGAGGTACACCACCCCAACCACAACTGCCATATAGGCGAAGATTGCCTCTGAGTTAATAAACAGCCCAAAGGTTTCGGGGTTAGCGAGTTTATCTAAGTTTCCGCTTACCGCTTCAAACAAATAGCCAAAAAGCCACACGGTGATAACCATGTAGAAAACGGCAATCATGAAAGGTGTAGCAATGGCTAACCAACCTGCGACCTTCCATTTTTTTTCGTTACCGCTGATATCGCTGTACGCGCCTAATGGGTCTTTTTTAGCATGGCGTCCTACTGACATTTCCGCCAGCATAACCGGCAAACATATCGCAAAAACGAAAATGGCGTACATTAACAAAAATGCGCCGCCGCCGTTTTTAGCTGCACCGACAGGGAAACCAACCAAATTACCAATGCCTACTGCAGAACCGGCAGCAGCCAAAATAAAACCTATGCGCGATCCGAACTGTTCTCTGGCCCCGCTCATATCCCTTCCTCTCGTTGAGTTATTGTTATAGCAGTTCGCAATAAAAACCCGACACCTGTTGTATGTCGAAGGTTAATGCCATGCGAACTGGTATTATTTTATTATCAGGATGGCGTTCTGTTATTATGACTCACGTGTGGCGTCAACGCGTTGTATTGCAACCTTTATGGGCTTATCAATACGCTGCACCAATCCCAAAAATAGCATGGTAACAGCAGTGAAATAAAAAGTCTTGATGTTGAACTTGTTGAAATGATGAAAGACCGTATCACCAAGTTACCACTTCACCGTTCCAGTCGATAAAATGGCAAACTTGCTCTCTATCTAGTTGAGAAAGGTGCGTAATAAGCTGTTTCGCCGTAAACTCAGGGGTAAATAGTTTCTTAGCAGCGACATTCTTTTGAAAAGGCTTTGAAAGCCCGGTATCAACGGTGCCCGGGTGATAGCAAACCAGTATTGTATTTTTTACTCTACGCTTGTATTCAACCGATGCGGTTTTAACAAACATGTTAAGTGCGGCTTTCGACGCGCGATAGCCATACCAGCCACCCAAGCCATTATCAGAAATACTGCCCACACGTGCACTTAGACATACAAGGGTCGAGCCTTCTTTGCTCACAATATTAACAAGGTGTTTTAGCCACAGCGCAGGCGTAATGCTGTTAGTACCAAAATACGCCGACAGTGCCGCTTCGTTTATATCCTCTAAACGCTTTTCAGGGTGAATGGCGTTTTCCTCGTTATGCAAAAAACCCGTGGTTATCACCACAGCGCTTATCACTACCCCCTGCTGCGCTAACTGCTGTACAAACTCACCTATGTGTTTATCGTCCTGCGTTGAGATTTGATAATATGTGACACTTTCTGTTTGCTCAAAGTCTGAAGCCGGCGCACGGCTTACCGCGATAACGTCATTGCCCATTGAGCGGTATTGGTCAACTAGCGCAGCCCCAATTCCCCCAGAAGCCCCAACAACTAACACCTTATTTTTCATTGGGCTCTCCTGGTATACAGCGGTCGCACTGGCGTTTTTTGCCCGTCAGCAAATAAGAAATGGTGTATCTATGCTTCGCGAAAAGGTTATAAACGGCATCGGCCACGTGGCGAATTAGCGGCCAACGTAGGGGTGCGTAAAGCCAGCCTACACCAACCGCTTTCCACGCCTCATGGGTCACATCGAGACCGGTTATCAAGGTACCATCATCACGAAGTCCATGTATTCTGGCATTAAGCGCGTGCCAGTCTAGCGCGGGATAGCGAATAGAAAAATCAGGCGACTGAATATCAACCAGCGTTAGCTTGTTGTGTTTATCTCGTTTTTCTAGGTGTCGCATCTCTGCGATACATAAGGGGCAATAGCCGTCATAGAAAATAATCACTTTTTACTACCTCTGCTACATAGAACGCATCGACGTTGGCTGTTTTGCCCGAAAAGGCAAAATCGATACCTTTCACTGAAAACGTAATCTATCGTAAAACTCATCACGCGTATTTAAAGCGTTAAGCTTAAAACCTTTCGCGATGACACCACATTATTCTTATTTAATATTCGTTTATACGATAAAAAAACACGCTTGGATGACTTGTGTTGAAGGCGGGGCGCACCCACACTACAACCATAGATTATGAGAGGTTTTATTATGGCAAATTTACAAGTCGCGACTTTGGCGGGCGGATGCTTTTGGTGTATCGAATCAGCGTATAACACCGTTGAGGGTGTAGAAAAAGCTATTTCTGGCTATGCTGGGGGCGAAAAAGCCGATCCAACTTATGAAGAAGTATGCACCGGCACTACCGGCCACGCCGAGGTAGTACAGGTAACCTTCGATGCAGATAGCATTAGCTATCGCGAAATATTGGAAATTTTCTTTGCGTTGCACAACCCTACACAGCTTAACCGACAGGGTAACGACGTAGGCCCACAATATCGCAGTGCGGTATTCTATCACAACGCCGAGCAAAAGGCCGAAGCTGAGAAAATCATCGCAGAAATTACTGAAGAAGAAATCTGGCCTGACCCAGTAGTTACGGAAATCGTAGAGATAAACAATTACTACGATGCCGAAGACTATCATCAGGATTACTTCAAAAATAACCCGCAAAACCAGTACTGTTCAATGGTGGTTGCGCCGAAACTGGCGAAGTTTAAGAAAACCTTTGCTTCTCGTCTGCGCAGTGACGCGTAACGAGAATCAGCGCGAATAACGCTGGTCCCGTTTTAATAAAAAAAGGTTGCTTTATTGGTGCTAGCAACCTTTTTTATGTGTCAGCGCTAACACTGATTTATTTAAACCACGTGTCGTTTATCTTAAGTGGAAATAATAGAGGCGCTAAATCTTCATATCGGCTTAAGTGAGCATCACACGTCGCGTTTTTTAAGTAGTTCTTTTCCCAAGGATCGTTAATGATCCACAGGGTATCTTTAATGACCACCACCCCTTCCATTGATGCATTATCCATAGTGTACTGCTCGCAATTCTCGTCGCCGGCAACATCAAAGGTAATAGGTATGCGTTTGGTTGGCTTTTTACCGCTGACATCAATTACCCAAAGTTCATTGTCATTTCTTGCAGCCCCCAGCAAATACGACGCGCCTGTTGTGTGCGTGTAGAAGGTTAATCCGTTGATAGGATGATTACCAGATGTAAACCGGGGTAGCTGCAAACTAGGTTCACTTACCGCTGCAAAGTCACTGGATTCAAAAAGACCGTCATCAACATTCAGCGAGAAAATCCTTGGCTGGCGGGCCTTGTCCTTCTCTAACCCTAAATACAAGGTACCGTCGTCGGCCATGGCAAGACCTTCAATACCGTCGTTAGGAAAATTACCCACTTCAAGTGCTAGAGGAAATTGGAGTGGACGCACATTTGACATTTCTACTGTGCCATTATCTTTGCGGGTAAGCTTGACCAGCAAGGTGGGATAGTCTGTTGAACCGGTATCCTCGTACTTGGTTTCACACCGTGGACTTAATGCTCCGGTGCGTGTGGCATCTTCGGTTACCGTATAAATCACATCGGTATTTCTGGGGTCTACGGCTAATGCTTCCAAATCAGGCTGCTCACTAAGATAGCTGAAAAAGCAGCTTCTACGCACACTTCTGGCAAACGAAAAACGCTCGCTCGATACGCTAAGTGTGGCGGTTTCTGGCGCAATAGTGTGTAGCTTTAATTGTTGCGTAGCGTCTGCGCTTGCATCGGCAATAGTGACAAGTTCACCATCAATTTCTACTAATCCCGATGTTTGGGGATCAAACATTACCCTACCATTTTGATCTAAAATCCAGCTTCCCACGGTAACTTCTGTTAAGTCTTGGGGCTCTGGCGTAATAATCACGTCTTGGGGCTCGCTGCAGGCGCTCAGCAGCAATGCTGTTACCACAGCACTCGTTAAGTGTTTAAGCATGTTGTGAAGTCCTGTCTCTATTTAACCGACTGTGGGCAAAATAAAAATTTGTAAGGGAGTATATCGAGCATACCGTTTATGCACAAAAAAGGGTAAGGTTATGACGATATTTTACAGTACTCATAACAACATGCGTAAAAGGTAATGCGCAAAGACCCACTGCGTTATTTGTGGCTTACGCGTTGTATGCACCGTGCTTGTTGATTGCAGCTATATCGATAACATTGAAGGAGAACGTCATTTCTACGCAGCACTTGCCCCTCGTCATAGCAGGGCCCATCGTGAGAAAAGTTACATCTAACCTTTGTTATATATGGGTAGTAACCAGTTCGGCTGATGCGCCTTCATTAACCTTGTCACATGATGAAGCGCCGATTGACGGCGACCGTCAAAGCGAGACCATTTGCGTAGGCACGCACGCGTTCATCCATTTACTTTCATTTTCAGCCTCCAAACCATTTGACGATAGCGCTCGGGTATCTTACCAACTTCACTTCGATAACAAGGAACACCAGGCCAGGTGGCACAAAGAGCAGCAAGCGCTTCTGTACACAGGGCAATCGACGTTAAGTTTTCACTTTACCGAAACGCCAAAGACTATCTTACACGGCTCGTGTCGCAAGCCGCATTTTCACAGTGACGATGCGTTAGCGCAGGTAGACACGCTTCATGAACATGCCTTTGGACAAAAAAGTAGCTTCCCTGATCTGTTGCTGATGACAGGGGATCAGATATACGCCGATGATGTTGCAGGCCCTATGCTTAAAGCCATACATAGCGTGATCGCTCGTTTAGGCCTGTTTCATGAGACACTGGAGGGCGCAGTGGTAAGTAATACGCAAGAACTTGCTACACACCCTCACGGCTATTATGAACGCGAGCAACTGCTGCCGCAGATTTCGACAAACACGGTATTGTCATCTCTTTTCTTTGGTGCGAAAAAGAAGCCCGTGTTCACATCGGTAAACGCGCAAAACCACCTGATAGGCAGCGCAGAAATCATTGCCATGTACTTATTGGTGTGGTCCGACACACTGTGGGCCGAAATAACGATTGATAAAGACGGTATTCCCGACAAATACAGCGCAACTTTTGATAAAGAAAATGAAGCACTTAAAGGCTTTGTAAAGCAACTGCCGCAGGTGCGACGCGCGCTTGCCCACATTCCAACCTACATGATCTTTGACGATCACGACGTAACCGATGACTGGAATTTAACCCGCGGCTGGGAACAAGAGGTTTACGGCAACCCATTGTCTAAACGCATGATAGGCAACGCGCTTATTGGCTACCTACTCTGTCAAGGCTGGGGAAACGCTCCTAAAAAAGTGACGGCGCTAATAGAAAAAGTAAAACAGTCTACAGGTGAGCAAGGTATAGCTCAGCATGATGAGATCATTGACGACCTACTCGATTTTGACCAGTGGCACTATCGCCTTGATACAACACCGCCTATAGAAGTTTTAGATACGCGAACCCAGCGATGGCGCTCAGAATCTGACATGAATAAACCTTCCGGCTTAATGGATTGGGAAGCGCTGTGCGACTTTCAACACTCCATTATTGGAAAAGAGTCGGTTATTGTTGTTTCTGCCGCTCCGATTTACGGCGTAAAAGTTATCGAGGCCATTCAAAAAGTGTTTACCTTTTTTGGTAAAGCCCTCACCGTGGATGCTGAGAACTGGATGGCCCATAAAGGTACGGCAAACGTAATGCTCAACATTTTTAGGCATTACAAAACGCCACCTGAGTTCATCATATTATCTGGCGACGTACACTATTCTTTCGTGTACGACGTACGGCTGCGTTTTCGTCGCAACAGCCCTCATATCACGCAATTCACCTGTAGCGGTTTAAAAAACGCCTTCCCCGATGGATTGATCAAATGGCTAGATAGACTAAACCGCATTCTTTATCGCTCTAAATCGCCATTGAACCTTTTTACTCGTCGAAGAAATATGTCGGTAAAAGCAAGAGAGCCAAGTATGGGGTATGGCGAATTATTCAACGGATGTGCAATAGGTGTATTAAAAATTTCACATAAAAACACCGATGTGCAGTGCAAGGCTTTGTTGAGCAACGGTAAAGAGGTAGAATTCCCCACTTCAAAAAACGATTAGTTGAAAAGAGGTATCTAATGAGTGATAGCGCACTGTCAATCGGGTTATTTTACGGCTCTACAACCTGCTATACCGAAATGGCGGCAGAAAAGATTCAAGCGCAGCTCAATAGCCTTTTTGACGAAGACATCGTTGATTTGCACAATATTAAAGATGTCAGTTTAACGCGCACCGCAGAATACGACATTATTATATTTGGCATTTCAACGTGGGATTTCGGTGAACTTCAGGAAGATTGGGAGTCACACTGGGAAGAGGTTCACGGCTTAGACCTGTCTGGCAAAACCATTGCGTTATTTGGCCTTGGCGATCAGCTTGGGTATGGAGAATGGTTTCAAGATGCACTAGGTATGCTTCACGATGCAATTGTACCCTCAGGCAGCAATATCGTGGGCTATTGGCCAAATGAAGGCTATGAATTCACGGCCTCAAAAGCGCTAACTGAAGACAAAACCCAGTTCGTTGGCTTATCACTAGATGATGAAAATCAATACGACAAAACCGATGCGCGTATTGAAGCATGGTGTGAGAAATTACTGGTCTCTATGGCCTAACTCCTGTTAAAAACGGACACAAACGTTGGACAATAAAGGCCGCCTACATCAGCAGTTTTATCGCAATAGCCCAAGTCATAGGGATGGCGCAGACGTTTCCTTTCAAGACATTCGCAAACTGTTCAATTTTGCCACCATCACGGTTGGCCGATGGGTAACCGCTGAAGAACAGCAGATCGCAGCGAATCTTTTTTTTGATGCCCTTTACGATCTAGTTGCGATCTTAAATATAAATGAACAGGTGCTCTCGCTAAACGGATCCCTTTCTCTTGCGTTTGGCAGTGGCGGCCAAAAACACAGCAGCGCGCATTACAATAGCGCAAAGCGACAGCTTGCCTTGGCGAAAAACGCGGGTGCCGGTGCGTTGGCTCATGAGTGGTTTCACGCGTTCGACCACTACATTGCGCCTCGTATGTTTGAAGGCATAGCTGCAGGCAGTTTTGCAACACAGGCGTGGCTAGACAATGCGCCTATGAACCCTCACCCATTGAATCAAAAATTGAGCGATTGCTTCTCACTTTTGTTTTTAAATGATCAAAAAAGGCCAAATGAGTACTTTGTACGATCCGTAGAAGCTGATCGCGCGCTAAAAATGTATTATTATGCTATGCCTCAGGAGATGGCTGCCCGAGCATTTGAAGCCTGTATTCAAGATCACGAGATCAAAAATGCGTTTTTGGTGCAAGGTACAAAAAAATCAACGGAAGCTAGACTTGGCATTTATCCTCATGGTAACTTGCGTACATCACTCAACCAGGCATTGATGTTGTATTTTTACCAATTAGGTGTCGCTATTTCACGCAAACAAACCTAGTTTGTTGTTTTATTACCGTGAAACTGAGTATTTTTTCAACAACAAGTGTTAATGAGCACACTGTTTTTATACAAAAGTCTGTATATTTTTGTAACAAGCAGTATACTAAATGGCTCGAACGTAACAGAAGAAAGAAGACGAGATGAAAAGAAAAAAGCATACCTCGGCTGAAGACGAGGCTCAGATTGATATGACCCCCATGTTGGACATCGTGTTCATCATGTTGATTTTCTTCATCGTAACGACCTCGTTCGTGAAAGAGAAAGGTTTAGACGTAAACCGCCCAGAAGACAATCAAGCTAAAAACGATAAGCCTTCAAAAGCGCTTTCTATTCGTATTGATGCTGATGGCTCAATCATGATGGGTGGCCGTGAAGTTGATATTCGTCGTGTGGTTGCAAACACGCAAACATACCTAGCGGAAAACAACACGGATTCAGCTGCTATCCAGGCTCACGAAGATAGCGAGCACGGTACTGTGGTAGAGGTTATGAACCAAGTTAAAATCGCAGGTATCGAAAAAGTATCTGTTTTGGTTAAGAAGAGCAGCTAAAGCTCGGTCTTAATCAAGCGAAAATTAAGAAAAGCCACCTTCGGGTGGCTTTTTTCGTATAGGACCTTATACCAAAGTATCTCTTGTGCTATCGCATGAATTTTGTTCAGATCGTACCATTCGGTGTGTCTGGAAAACCCATGTTGAAACTCGGTTCCAGACTCGGATGTCACTGGAGCCATTATGCACAAAAAAATACTTTATACTGCTGTAGTTGCAGCGGTTATGTCAGCGCCCCAGGTGTCTGCAGCAACAATAGAACTAAGCGAAGCGTTCAACTATAACGCCTTTATCTTCGAAAACTTTGAAGGCGAACGCTCTGACGTTGAAGGCCGTCTGGCCGTTGGCGGCGAAATGAACGTAACCGATTTTAATGTCGGTTTGCTGCTATCACCGAGTGTGTCCGAGTCTGCGTTGTCTGTAGGCGGCAATCTTCATTTCACTCGAGGTGACGTACACGGCGGTCCTACGACTGTATCTGGCATGGTGTTTGGCTCCGAACTTACTTTCGATAACGCCCTCAACGCTCAGCAAACCGTTAACCTTATTAACTCGACCGTCGAGTCTGGTGGTATTACCTCTCAAGGCGACGTAAAACTTGGTAACTCAAAAGTGGTTTCAGGTGATGTTCACGCTAACACGGTAAAACTTGGCGGGCCTAACAGCGTCTACGACAGTGTGAGCAATACCAGTGAATATGGTTCACAAGTTGCCAATGGCAATGTATTCGCGGAATCTAACGTTGAGCTAGATAGTAGTGAAGTTAACGGCGTAGTAACACTCAACGACGTTAATAATTTTACCGCTCTCAACGGGTCAAGTGCAGCGGCCGTTGAGCAAGACACTGTCAGCAAGGCTGTTGTTGAAAACGTTGATTTCAATGCTATTGCTTCTGAAGTTACGGCGCAATCTCAAGCGTTTGCATCAATGACGTCGAATGGCACCACAACGTTGACATGTACAGAAGCCAACGATCCTAACACAGCGGTAGTGTGTTCCGACCCGAACACAGCCAAAGTGAATACCATCACCTTCTCTGGCTCTGATGATATTAATATCTATGACGTTGACTCAAGTTGGTTTAGTGCGGCCAACAAAGGTATCGTTTACGATTTCTCTACCACCAGCTATAACATTATTAATGTATATGGTGAGTCGGTCGAGTTGTTTAATACGGGCTTTTTCAATACTGCGTTCACGAAAGAAAACGAATACTTTAGAGAAAATGGCCAATACAGAGACAACGATAACAACAAAGGCCAGCGTCACGATGGGCTTTATACCAACAATATTCTGTTTAACTTCGTCGATGCTGATTTTCTTACGCTACACAGCGTAGGTGTTAAGGGTAGCGTACTGGCCCCTTACGCAGAACTAAGCTTTTATAATGGCCACGTAGACGGCAATGTGATTGCTAATAGTTTAGTTACACCACTAGTAGAATTAATAAACGATGAAGGTGAAACTTACATGGCGCCAACAGGCCAAATAAATAACTACCAGTTTGGTGCTATCAACGTTAGCGAACCGGCCTCCATTGCCCTGTTATTTGGAGCGAGTTTCCTTATGTTAGCCAGACGTAGAAAGAACCAGGCGTAAAAAGGTTAGCTAGACATTGAAATGATGTCGTTAACCGCAGGCATAGCGGCTTTACAGTGCAAAGCCGCTAAGTCTGGGCGAAGACAGTAACAGTTCATCACTTGTCACGCCTGTGCCTTGCCCTTCTCGCCACCTTATTTGAATACCGGCTTCAAACGCCTGATACTCAACTGCGAAGGCCTTACCGATGTAGCCCGCCACAATCCAGTTGTTATTAAAGCGATACTGCCCTTCAGCCATCAGGTTTCCGCTCAAGCCTGTATCAGAGCTTTCGCCAAGCGTTTTGTTATTATCTTCGGATGAAGCAGCGCCACCAATAGGAAAGCGAAGATCGTCGTCTTGTTCAACACGGGAGAGTGCAAGAGAGCTGCGCAGCTTCACTTGCCAGTTTAAGGCTTCAAGGGTTAGCAACTCTGAATAGCCACCAATACTTACAAACTGGCTTGGGCTAAAGTAACCACCGTTGCCTATGGTAAACCCGCTTAAGTTTTTATCGTAACTCGTGTAGCTTAAAAACGGCCCTACACGCCAATAATCAAGCTGGGATGACACCACACTAGCAATATCATAGCTAACATCACCACGAAGCGATAGCGCGCTATTATCGGCAACCCGCTCGCCTTCTAAGCGGCTTATTTGCGCGGTACCGGCAACTGACATGTTATCAGCTATTGAATGCGCCACTAACCCTCTTACACCGCTTTCAATCACAAAGCCCCAAGGCTTCTGGTGGTCTGCATTGAAAGTACCGGTTTGGCTTAACAAGCTGTCTTCTTTCGCTTTTCTAAACAAGGTTGCCGCAACCGTCGTACTGGTAAGAAACTTGGTTGCAGATAGCTGGCCTGTTACTTTGGCGTCAACAGGTTGGTCGAACATGGCGTATTCGAGATTGGCATAAAAGTTAAAGCTAGGCGACTGATAATGCACCTCGCCGCGAAGCCCTATGTCCTCAAAACCACTAATGCCTGTAAAAGTATTACTTAACTGCCTATCGCCAAACCAATCTCCGCTTTGTGGACTGCCGCTGTAGAACTGCTTATAGTCTAGGGACACCTGCCATAGCCAATTGTCATAACCGCTGCCAATACCTACATAATGTGAAAAGACGTCGAAATTACCAAGCCCTTCGTCCCCGCTGCGGCTACGCGTAGTCACGCCATACAGCGCGCTAATCCCCTCTTTGTACTGCGCCGCAGTTACCCGTTCATCGTTGCTGTTATAAGCAAGTAAAAATTGCTTTCGCGGCCACGCGCTGCGTGTAACCCGCTGCTGCTGTATTGCTTTTACCGCAGTAAACTTTAGCGCTAACCGGTTAAGCTCAGACTCGTTATATTGATTTAGGGTCACCAGTTCATTAGCAATAACGGTATCATCTGGCGATACAACAAGCACATTTTCAAAAGCGTTGGTGGCTTTGCCAGTGTCCTGAAGCGCTTTTGCCGCCCACCCTATTAGCGCTTGCTCATCAACATTGAGAGGCCGCAAACGGGAGAGCTTTTCACCCGCCTCAATACTTTGCTTATAGCGCCTTAGGTCATAAAACTTTGCCTGACGGCTGGCAAGCGCATCCGCGCATCGCCTAATAAAAGCTTCTTTGCTTAATTGACAGGCCAGCTCAAATGCTTTGTCTTGCGCCTCTTCACTTCTTTGCGCAGTAAGGGCTAAATAACGACCTTCATTGTCGTTAACTAAGCGAAACAAAGCGTCAGCAAATTTGAAATCTTTCTTGTCGTACTGCTGCCAAGCTGCGCCCTGTAACACTTCTTTCGCGTAGCCGCTGTTATCAGCATTAAGGTACTGTTCTAGCGCCTCAACATCTCGCAGCGCAAGTGATTGCTGCAGCTTCACACCAGTCACACTGTTTAGCCCTTGCTGGGCAGACTGTTTATCGATATCGCGAACCGACGATTGCAACGCCAGTGCGAACTGCTGCTCAGCAGTCTTTAGCATTCCTTTATCTACAGCTGTCCAACCCATGAGCAGATAAAAGTCGGTACGCTTTAGCTGTTTGCTTAGCGCAGCCAAGGTTTCAATCTTTTGTTTTGATGTGTTAGCGCGCGCTTTAGGCGTTAGTTGGGCAAACTGCTCCAAAGGCAAAGACTTTGAGAGTGGCTTTTGCGGTTGAAATGCCTTATTTGTCTGTTCCTTTTGCAAAGCGTTACTTGCTGACTCAGAGGACGTCGCAATAGGTACTGCGGGAGCGGGTTTAAGCCTGCCGTTTATCCTGTCTAACTCTCTCTTTACTTCTTCAGGCACATCCCAAGTAGGATAACTGTTTTTTAAACGCCTATATTCGTCGTTCGCCTGTTTAATTTGCTTTTCGTTAATGTGATACCAAAGCCCCGTTAAGTCAGGCTGCGCATTGGGCGCGGGAAGTAAGCCTAAATCTTTTTCTTTATAGGTTGTTTTGGTTTGTCCGAAAGCCTGTTGTGGCAGGTAGGAGATACTTACCGCTCCTAATACCACAAATAAGATACGGGGGGTAAAGCGCGTTTTCACGATGCGTTATCCGACACCGCTAGCATAGAGAGCAGCGTTAAACTGGCCGAGTAATAGTCCATCTTGCGATTAACTGTTGGCCACACTGGTTCTTCAGATTTCATAAGGTACTTGACGGCTAACTTCACCGACTGCATGCCGGGTGTCATCTCATATTCAGCGGTTTGCTCGGTAAGTAGATTAACAGTGGCTGGAGTAGGCGTTTTAGCCCACCATTGATAATAGGGCGCAAAAAGTTCTTCGGCTAATGCCGCGTTGTCTCGGACCTGTACGGACCATGCCAACTGCAGCGGAATGCGAATAGCGTTAAAGCCAAACTCTGCAGATACCACGTTGGTTAGGGTGAGCTCACCGGATAAACCTGACTTTGCTGAACCACTATTGCGGGGTTCAAAACGCACCCAGTCGCTTGGCAGTTGATAGGATGAAAATTGCATGTTCGAAAGCAAAGTAAGCCCAGTTTGATGGAGCTTTTGCCATCGCGACGGTGTATTGGATAGGGCAGATAAATCTGTAAGCGCGGGAAAAACCCAGTATGACAGATTAAGCTGGAGGCTCTTTTGCCCCCCGCTTTGTGAGGTGAAGCCGTACTCACCAGGTAGTAACATCACGCTACCTTGATGTTCTACCAACAGCTTTTGCTCTACAGCCTGAACAATCTTGCCAGCTTCGTCTTGATATCCCTTTATTCCCCACTTTTTACTGGCCCGTAACAAGGCCCATGCAATTAAAATCTCGCCATCTGATGCATTATTCGGGTCGTCTATACACGACTCCGAATTATCGGCACAAGGTCGATACCGCCAGCTGAAAAGCCCATCGCTGCGCAAAAGCGTGCGCTGGGTCCAGTGCCATAGGGCATCGAAGGTATCTTTATCGTCGGCTGCTACAGCGAATAGCATGCCGTAACCTTGTCCTTCGCTGTGCGACACCTCATCGTTCCCCGTATCTACCACACGCCCGCCGTCGATAAATAGCGCTTTATACGCCATAAATTGCGATTTAAAAGCATTGTCTTCTTTTGTGGAGCACGACACTAACAATAGGGTTAGTGCTATCGCCAGCAGCATTTTTGTTGCCTTAAATCCGGTTACCATGAGTCTTGTACTTGTTTATTTCTGCGCTTAAGTAATAGGTAGATAATTAAGCTTACCACGAAGACAGTAACGACAAACCCAATCAACCAATACCAAGGGTTGTTAGAAAGCCAAAGCCTTAAATGCAGCCAGTTATCGTCAGCTTCACCTACTTCGTATTTGTCATTTACTTGCATAACAAGTGATGGTGATAGTGCATCTTTCCACGCAAAGAAATCGCCTGCCATATGGCCCCACATTGAAAGACTAACAAGCTCAGTCACTCTTGTTTGTAACAGCTCAGGGGTTTGCGCAGCAACAATGAATAAGGTGTCGGTTTGCGATGAGGTTGGGTGCGCTTGCGCGGTCAAAATCGCCTGCTCACCTAAATCATTTTTTTGTACAGTCTGACCATTGGTTCGCATTTCTTTAAAAGACTCATCGCCGGTTACGGTGCGAATATGGTTATACAAATTATTCTGCAGTCGATAAGACCAGCGTTTCGTGGCCTCTATGGCAGTACTAAATTCAGACTGTTCTAGTTGCGAAAGGGTTTCTGGCGTGCCCAAAACGATTATCGAGCCCTCTTTCGTTACCTCACTACCCATTGCTATTTGAACATTTAGCAAAGGTACTTGTGCGACCTGCGCTAACTTTGCGGAAAGGGTAAGGGCTGTATCTAAATACTGCTCTGAAGGAATGGCAATCGTTGAAGCAGGGGCAGTTTTAAAACGGGCAAACGGGTACGCAGTTTCAGCGAATAATGCTAAGTTCGGCTGTACAGCTACATTACCTGCATTGGGTAATTCTATAGATGAAGAATCAACAAGCTGGAATACTAGGTGTTTTCCTGCAACATCATCACAAGGCACTCCGGCAAGCGGCGCGTTCAAAGCGACATCAAAATCAATATAGTTTACGCCGCCTTTAAAGAACCGCGCAGGCACTCGAAGCTGGTAGTCTCTGAAAGACTGGCCGTTCTCATTGTTTAGCGACAAGCCGTGAACCAATTCGTCGTTTACACTTACATTCATCACCGAGCCAGGTCCAAAACCCGCGCCATAGCCAAAATTGAGCAGTAAATTGACGCTCGCATTTTCCGGTACATAGAAATCAGCAGGCAGCCTGAACGACACCCGCTTATTAAAACTTCCCTCCCCTCTAAACTGTGACGTAGATGCGCCAAGTTGTTGGAAAAAATAACGATTATCGGGGGTAAGTACTCGATTGCGTTGAAGCGTGTCTGCGTCCATTTGAGTTTGAGAAAGCACGGTTACCTGGGAAATTGGATTAATAGCATCATCCATTATCGCCAGCGCTTTTGCTGCTTCTAGTACTTCACTTTGGGTAGTACCACTCACAATAAGTCGGTAACTTGCAGGCACTATCACTTTATTGTCCGTAATAAATGCTGGAGTGCGTTGGGCTTTAAGAAACGCACCGTCAATTTGGTTAATTACTTCATCAGATAATACCGGCGATAGCGCTTCTACAGTGCCTACCAATACGTGAACCGGTTGTTTGGGTTTTGCCGTTAAATACCAAGCCGAACGTTCATAACGGGCTATGTTTTGTTCGTTCCACTCGCTATTTTCAGTTTCATCTAACTGAGGTAACACATATCCGTCATCAAAAGTGTCGCTCTCTATGATAAGTGGCTGATACTGGTTTCTAAGCGCCAAGGCTTGCGCCACAATAGGGAGCGCTTGCTGTTTTAGCTCACTGTCAGCCTCGCGTGCGGTATAGAGTTGCACGCCTCTCTGTCCGCCAATACCGGGGTTAAAAAAGCCGCTTAGTTCATCTAGCATAAAGCGTGTTTCAGCAGTTGAAGCGTCAATTTTCAATGTGGAGGTATAGGCATTTATTTCACTCCACAACTCAGGCGCACTACCATCTACACATTGCTCAGCATAATGCTGACTTACCGCCAGTGTTAGGGTATTGAAACCCGCGCGCCACAGCGTATTAGGAATTTCTATCTCTGACACTAGCGATGGTCTATCCGGATCAAATGCTACCTGTCCTATCGTCGCATTATTAAACCTGACATAAAGTTGAGAGCGTTTTTTTATCAGTGCTTGAGAGCTCATCACCTCTAATCTTAACTGCGCGCTGTTAATGTTGGTAACTGAACTTAATGGGATCGAGATGTCCAGCGAAGCAGATTTTCCCTCAAGGCGTACGGTACCGTCACCACCAAAAAAATCCGTCAACCGATATGTCTCGGTTTGCGCCGCTAGGGTTAACGACATGCACAAACACAAGGTGAAAATAAGGTATTTTTTTATCATTAACTATCCTTTGCCGCTTTAGGTAGTAACCCTAATTGGCTAGCGAATTTCCCCATTAATACAAGCATATGTAATAAAACAGGCTTTAGCCCAACTTTTAATACGTGTTTAGCGCCAAACCAGTAAGAAATAGGTCTGGTTCTGCGTCGCTGAAAAGCTAACCAGCGCAAACTGTCACAAAGCGCAAACGCGATAGCCTCACTTTTTTGTTCTTCAGTTTCTGGTGTAAAGCGCACCCGAAGTACTTTTGATTTACTGTCGTAGTGAAGTACAACAATAGCGATGTGTACGTTTTTATTAAGTGCATGGCTCCATGACGTTAGCGTTGCCCTTTCTGGCACGAACGCTCCCTCACCTTTTAGTTTTAGCCTTGCACCGCCTAACGAAAGGTCAACTAAGTCACCCACCCAAGCTTCATCACTATTTGTCTTAATCACCACGCTATTGGTGGCGGGCAGGCGAGCCTGACTTCTTACCTGTTTACGCTCTAAAAGTACACTTAGCACTGACAGAAGTATTAGTAAATTAAAGACATTCCAGAGCAACACCACTAATGTGAGCTCTCGGGTTAACGGCTCGGTGATAAACTTATACACACCGCTTCCCAATGCAAAAGTAATGACAAGTATTGCCCAGTAAAAGACGTTAGAAAGGGGCGACACGAAGGTTCTTTCTAAGCTCTCCCCTTTTGGGGTTACAACGAAAGAGGGTGCACGTGGTTTTAAGAAGACTTTTACTAGCGCGTTTAGCGTAAACGCACATTGCAATATTTCGTAGAGCTCAGACACTAGCGGCCATCGTGTTCGCCCAAAAAGCATGGTAGATATCATGTAGGTAGCGATGACGTGTGGCAGTGTATAGGCAAAGATTTCAAGTATGGAGGCATGGTACACCTGTAGACCAAACACAAGGTACGCCAAAGGCATAAATAAAAAGATGATACGAGCAAAGGGGAATAACCAGAACATGATTGAGCTCATGTAGCCCACTCGCTGATACCATTTTAGCCCTTCTGCTTTAAAAGGCTTTTTCAGTAATAAAATTTGGGTCATACCCTGTGCCCAGCGCATGCGCTGCTGAATAAAAGCATCGAAGGTCTCGGGCGCAAGGCCGCTAACCATGGGTCTATCGACATAAACCGACTCGTAGCCCATTTTATGAAGGTCCAATGCGGTTTCGGCATCTTCGGTAATAGACTCACCTGATATACCGCCTACCAAATCTAAATGCTTACGGCGCATAAGTGCGGCTGAACCACAAAAAAACGAGCTGCCCCAATAATCTAAGCCTTTTTGGATAGTGCCATAAAACATATCATTTTCTGATGGCATACGGCTGAATGCTGAAAAATAGTTACGCTCTACAGGGTCGGGATTCGCCATAAAGTGCGGGGTTTGAACAAGAAATACTTTCTCGTTTTTAAGCATCCAAGGCACGGTTCTATCAAGGAAGTCCGATGTAGGTACGTGATCTGCGTCTAGGATCACTATTAGGTCGCCATGGGTGTTTTGTATTGCGCTATTAACGTTACCCGCTTTGGCAAACTCATTTTTTGCCCGAGTGTGATAGGTAATACCTAAGCGTTCACACAGTGCCTGTAAATCCTGTCTACGCTGCTTCGCTTGAGCGGCTGAAATCGGGTTGTCTGCATTGATTTTTTGATCCGTCCCTCCATCATCCAGCAAATGGATATGCAGTTTCTCTTTAGGATAATCCAGCATTTTTGCTGCGCGGATAGTGACTTCTAATATTTCTTCATCTTCGTTATAGCTAGGAATCATAACATCGACACTAGGCAACGTAGATTTATCCATTCCTTCCAAAGAAAGTAAAGGTCGGCTTAAAGGGAACGCATTGACAATAGCGCCTAACACAGAGGTGATGCCTGCATAGATTTCAGCGGCGAAAAGTAGCCACACTGCAATCATCGATAAAACATCGGAATAGGTCAGTGTGTAAAGGCCCCGCCACAGTAAATACCTAACACTAAGCGCGATTGCTAGAACAAGGGCAACAACGCGAAATAAGTGTTGATACTTTTGAGTGTGCCTCGCTTCTTTACTGCAAAGCGATACAAAAATAAGAACGACTATCGAAGAAAGGAGCTGGCCAAGCGCATCCATGGGCGCTAACAAAAGCGCCCCTAGAAAAAGAGACGCAACTAAGAGTACTACTATCAGCTTAGAGGTATAGTGATGTCTATAAGTTTGCGAATAATCCAAGTTTGCGATCCAATATGTGTATTTGCGTTACACTTGCATAGTTCGCCCTGTTTATTAACGTCATCTTACCGTCCACGATCTCAACTTCGTGGTTACTTTTATAAAACAAGCTAGAGATGTGATCTCTGCGTTTTCTGTTACTTTTTGAAACTAAGAACCATGCCGGATACGTTGCTACGCCAAAGGCTGCAACGGCGATCAAGCCATAAAAAGCGACCGGCGACATGGAAGGTGCCACGTACAGGGAAAATAAAAACATAGCCATACTTAGTACCGTAAATATACCAGTAATTTTACGTAAGCGTATAACTTTAATAAGATTATTTTCGGCGTCTAACAGTAACGTCAAACGCTTTTTCCAAAGCTTTTCCGTCTCCAGGTTAGTACGCGCTTCCACTAATCGAGGCTTGTTGCTCGCGGGTGTCGCTTGTCTGAAATGTTGTGCTCGTTCAAAAACATTTACCGCGACACCAGCGTTAATGGCGCTTTGAAATGACTGTTCAAGCAGTTCAGACTGACCAAATTGTTTTGCATTATCGACTAGTTTCACGGCGCACAACCCTCTCATTACTACACGACAAGTTTACTTCTGCACACCCGGAGGAAAAATTGCTGAAACCATACTTACTGATTGATAATGATACGCTTACATACGCAAAATAAAATTGAACTTTAGCTCATTAAACTTTGGTATAAACCTTATAGAATAAGGGATAGCGCATTTCCCACAGGTTTTTAAAGCTGAACTTTCCTGGCTAAATTTCGAACTTTTAAACCCTGAAAAAAGGAGGGGTATTAGACTAATTGATAAGAAGGATATGCTTGTTTTTTAGGTGTTCGGCTTGCGCAGCTTACTTAAAATACTTATTAGGTTACTGACGTTAAAAACGGTACCAAAGATGCTCCCTACAGATATTGCGTAAACAAGCCCAAGGGTTTCAGCAACAAGAAAAACTTTTCGTATGGTATGCGTATTACGAATAACAAGAGATCCTACCGTAAAAATTAATGAGGATGCATAAGCGATAAAAATGATCCAACCGTGCTCTAGCACAAACCACTCATAAGCGAGAAACCCAATATTTACCGCCACGAAGGCAAACAAGATGGTGTTACTTCGGTGCTTGATGGCAATAAAGTTACGAACGCTGGCAAGCAAGGTACCGACTCCGGCGGCCATGGCATCAAGCATGAAAAAGTGCGCACTTAGCGCAGCTAGCGCAAAAGCCGAAATAAGTAGGTATTTGTCTACATGGCTTTGTCTATATCCAATAAAGTTTAAAACAACAGCTATCGCACCAAACGCTTCTGCAACAATATTCATTTTCTACTGCTCGTTAAAATTTCAAATAAAAAGGCTGACAAAGGGCTTTGTATTCGTGGGTATATTGGCCCTGTTCATCTTTTATAGTGAGTGTTTGCCTGCTATCTGCAGCGATTGATGCCAAGACATGTTGGCGGTTTAAACCCGCTAAACCTGAAGCACGTTTTGTGAAGTGAAACACACAAAGGTAAGGTGCTTTTACTGACGAGTGCCTTACATACATTACTTTCTTTAATGCGAAGCCGCAGGACAGCGCAATCTCAATGACATTGTCTTCTATAGAAGATGGGTACATGCAGTACATACTTCCTAACTCAACAAGCATTGCACTGGCTCGCTTAAAAAGTTCATTCGGATTAAGTGAAGACGTCTGTCTTGCTAGGTTTCGCTTTTCCGGCTGCGCGTTATAAGCCTTGGTCTCTTGATGTGGCGTATCAAAATAAGGGGGGTTTGTGATAATCATATCGTACTGATATGGCGCTTCAAACGTCTTGATATCGCTATGATGTATAAATAGCTGTTTTGACCACTTCGCGTTTTGAAAATTAAAAGCGGCTTGTGCTGCAGCGCCTTCATCAATCTCTATGGCATCAATGAAGGCCAAAGCTTGGGCTTTTTGCGCCATCATCAGCGCTAAAATGCCGCTTCCCGTTCCTATATCTACTATGCGCTGGGCGGAGTTAGGCTCAGCCCAGCTTCCTAGAATAAGGCTGTCTGTGTTCACTTTCATTGCACATTTGTCTTGAGCAACCGTAAATTGTTTGCAGCGAAACATAAGAAGGTAGACATTATCCTGTCATTGAAAGCCGCGCATTCTATACCATGATAACCAGCGCTTCACGTTAAGGTTGTGACATTTCATTACCAGCGCTGTAACGACATCATGTTTCTCGCTACATCAACGGCATGAACCGGCCGGTATTTTTTCAATGGCCCTTTCATCAGGCTTTGCCAGATAGGCGCGGTTTTCTGCGCAATATCTTCAAGGGTGCGCGACTCATCTCGATTGCCTAACAACAGCGACGGCCTAACTGCTGATGCATGGGGCAACTGAGGCATGCGCATAATGGCATTTTCTAACTCGCCTTTTACCCTTAAATAAAAGTTACTGCTTTTAGCATCGGCCCCCACCGACGAAATCCAAACGAAGCTATTCGCACGCTGCGCCCGGGCTAACTGCGCCGCTACGTGGACATATTCAAAATCCACCCGCCGAAACGCTTGCTTGGACCCCGCTTTTTTAAGCGTTGTGCCTAGGCAGCAATAGACATGATCTACGCTAAAGTAGCCTTGGTAATCCTGAAGATGATCAAAGTCGATCACCACGGGGCTTAACCTATTGTGTGGGTCCTTAAACATCTGCGATGACAGCGGTTTTCTGACCAAGCAGGTTACTTCACTATACCGTCTATCCTGTAACAGCATGTTTACGAGCGTTCGTCCTACTAAACCTGTCGCTCCTAGCACCATTGCGGATTTCATACGTCGCACCTTGTATCATAAATTGATATAACTACAATCAAACCTTCGACAGTCAAATATGCAGATAAAAATGAAAAAAGCCCTTTTAATTGGAGCCGCTATGCTCTCTACTGCTTTAAACGCTGAAACGCTCACTATTGAGCGCATTTTCTCCTCCCCTTCTCTTGATGGCAATGCGCCTCGTGCTTTAAAAGTATCGCCTGATGGAGAGCGTGTAACTTTCCTTAAAGGGAAACAAACCGATTATGAACGTTTGGACCTTTGGGAATACCACATTGAGAGTGGTGAAACTCGCATGCTGTTCGACTCTAACGATTTACAAAGTGGCGAAGAAGTGCTTTCTGACGAAGAAAAAGCGCGTCGCGAGCGTATGCGCTTATCAGGCAGCGGTATTGTTAGCTACCAATGGTCTGACGATGGTAAAGCGTTGTTATTCCCGCTAGGCGGCGACGTGTTTTACCACAAGCTTGGCGAGAAAGGTGCCAAGCAGCTGCTCGATACAGAAGCTTTTGAAACCGACATCAAGCTTTCGCCTAAAGGCAACTACATTTCGTTTATTCGCGACCAGAACCTTTACGTAAAGCACATTGCATCAGGTAAAGAAACCGCCATCACCAAAGAAGGTGGCGGCAATATAAAATTCGGTATGGCAGAGTTTGTGGCACAGGAAGAAATGGGCCGCATGACAGGCTACTGGTGGTCACCAGATGAAAGCAAGATTGCATTTACCAAGGTGGATGAAAGCCCGGTCGACGTGATCACCCGCTCTGAAATTTATGCTGACGACATCAAACTTATTGAACAAAAGTACCCGAAAGCGGGCACGCCAAACGTATTGGTGGAACTAGCTATCCAAGATATTAAATCTGGCGATCGCACGTGGGTAGATTTAGGTGATGACAAAGACATTTATTTTGCCCGTGGTAAGTGGATGCCAAACAGCAGTACCTTTACTTATCAGTGGCAAACCCGCGACCAGCAAACCCTTGAACTTCGCGCTTTTGACATAACAGAAAGCAAGCAAAAGGTGCTGTTAACCGAATCGAGTGATACGTGGGTAAACCTGCACGACGACCTATACTTCTTAAAAGAGCAAGGCCAATTCATTTGGGCTTCAGAGCGCGATGGCTTCAAGCACCTTTACCTCTTCGACAATAACGGTAAATTAGTTAAGCAATTAACGAAGGGTGACTGGGTAGTAGACAGTGTAGAAGCCATCGACACAGCAAATAACCGTTTGTACTTCTCTGGACGTAAAGACACGCCACTGGAAAGCCATGTATATAGTGTGTCGCTAGATGGCGGGGATATAACTCGCGTGACTGAGCTTGGTGCTTATCACAGCGCTGCGTTTAGCAAAGATGCTTCTATTTTTATTGACCGTTTCTCAACCATAAATTCACCTGCCCAGGTTAGCCTTAACAGCGCAACCAGCGAGCGAATTACTTGGCTTGAAGAAAACAAGGTTGAAGAAGGCCACCCGCTGCACGCCTATATGGATAGCTGGACAGCCCCTGAATTTGGTGACATTACCACCAAAGATGGCGCAACCCTCAAATACCGTATTTACACGCCAGAAAGTGCAAAGCAAAACCCTAAGCAAAAACACCCTGTTATTGTTTACCTTTACGGCGGCCCGCACGCACAAGTTGTAACAAACAGCTGGGCGGGCAACCGAGGTTTGCTGTTCCAACATTGGGTTGACCAAGGCTATGTAGTGTTTACGCTAGATAACCGTGGCTCTAACTATCGCGGCAAGGGTTTTGAAGATCCTATCTACAAAAAAATGGGCTTTATTGAAGTTGAAGACCAAGTGGCAGGCGTAGAGTTTTTGCGTACGCTTCCTTTCGTTGATGCTGAGCGTATTGGTGTTCATGGCCACAGCTATGGCGGCTACATGACCCTAATGACCATGTTTAAAGCGGGCGATTACTTTGCAGCGGGTGTATCAGGCGCACCAGTCACCGACTGGCGCTTATACGATACCCACTATACTGAACGCTACATGGGCAACCCAAATACGGATGACGATGCTTACACTGCGTCTTCAGTATTCCCTTACGCAAAAGATCTTAAAGGTGACCTTTTGATTTACCACGGCATGGCTGACGATAACGTACTGTTCACCCACTCGACCATGCTGTACAAACACCTTCAAGACTTGGCAATTCCGTTTGAAACCATGGACTACCCAGGAAAGAAACACAGTATTCGTGGAAAACAAACGGGCATTCACTTATACAAAACTGTCACCAATTTCTTTAATAGAAATTTAAAAGACTAAGCTAAGAGTAAGTGAAGCAATAAAAAAGCGATGCCTTGTGAAAGCGCATCGCTTTTTTAATGGGTTTTACAAAATGGCTTGGCGGTATATAAAATGCAATACCCACAAAGGGGCACCATATTTGCCGTTATTAGCTAAACATCTGGGTTGCTAGGTTTTGCTGTACCGCCTGCGCTGATGACGCACTCAGCTCTATTTCAACTGGATCGGCTTTACCCGACAACCAAATTTTAAGCTCAGCGTCGGTATCAAAATGCCCCGCCGTTTCAACAATAAACTGGGTAATCGATTTATAGGGAATTGAGTGGTAGTTTACTTTGCGCCCTGTAAGGCCTTGCTTATCAATAATAATTAAACGCTTATTAGTGAACACGCTTAAATCGCGCACTAATTTGAACGCAGAAGTAACCGTCTCATTAGCCGCTAATATGGGGGAGAGTTCTTCTTGAACATCTGCAGCGCTTGTTTCGCTTGCATTACCCATAATGGTATCAAATAAACCCATAACTATTTCCTTTTAGGCAGAGGCAAGCTTTACTCGCCATTGAACTCTATGCGCCAGTGGTTTGGGTTTATCCAAAGCAAAACCCTGGCCATAATCGACCTTCAGCTTTCGCAGTACTTCTGCTGTCGCATTGTCCACCACAAACTCAGCAACGGTTTGTTTACCCATGCTGTGCGCAATGTTATTAATTGCCGTTACTGTAGCATGATCAATAGGATCGTGAACGATATTTCGAACAAAGGACCCGTCAATTTTAACGTAATCCACGTCTAAATTTTTTAAATACGTGAAGGAAGACATACCCGCGCCGAAGTCATCAAGGGCAAAGCTACACCCGATATCACGTAATATAGAAATAAAATGTTTTGCCGCATTTAAGTTAGTTACTGCGGTTGTTTCGGTTATTTCAAAACATATTTTTTCGGCGGGTACTGTGGTACTTTGCATTCGCTGCGCGATTTTATGCAGCGCCATTTCATCGCCAAGCGTGATCCCCGACAGATTAATCGCTACCTTACCTACATTGTCGATATGCGCAGGGTTGCTTTCCAACGTTTTTAAGGTGTTATCGACAACCCATAAATCCACTTTGTTCATCAACCCGTGGCGTTCTGCTAAAGGTATGAATAACCCGGGGCTAATAAGCCCACTCTCTTTAGAGTTTAAACGAAGTAAAATTTCATAATGCTGTAAGTGAGCACCTTGCTCTTCTTGCGGCACTGTAAGCGGCATAATCGCCTGGCTATACAACTCGAACCCGTCGTGTTGCAGTGCTTTATGCAGTGCATGCAATACTTGGTTTTCACTGTCGTCTATCGCCATTTGACTGTCGTTTTCTCGGAACACAAAGTAGCGATTGCGCCCAAGGTGCTTGGCTTTATAACAGGCATTATCTGCTGCCTTAATCAATGCTTCAGCGCTTTGAGTACTTTCGTTTATTTCTATTACACCAATGCTGGCACCAACGAAAAAGAGTTTATCGTCATATACGAAGCGGTAATTTGAAACGGCAAGCAAAAGTTTATCTAAACACTGGGTAACCTCATCCAAACTTTGGTTACGAAATATAATGCAGAACTCGTCGCCTCCTATGCGAGCCAGTAAATCTTGGCCATTTACAAATTGCCTAAAAATAGTCGATATCTCTTTTAGTAACTTGTCGCCCGCCGGGTGCCCGACTAAACGGTTATCCAATCGCGTTTTAACCCCTGAATTTGGGGTAGCAATCCACTCTATATTGCCCTTCGCGTTAACAAACGCTAGCGATGAATATCCTTTTTGCATTCCCATAAGCGAAAGCGCTTGGGCATTAAACCAGTCTACCTGGTTCGGTTCAAACGTAGGCCAATTTCTCATTACGTTGTGAAGGGCTTGAATACGCTCGGTAGAAAAGACCTCTAAGCTGATTTTGACTTGCTCAGCCACTGTATTTGCCTTAGAGACTCGGGCCGCACGTTCTTCACTTTGAATGGATACACCCGCAGATACGAAAACGAGGGTGAGAAAAAGGAAAAGCACCGTAGGGAATGCATATATACGATGGTTAATTCTGCTCAGCATTTGCGTATCTCCGGTAAATCGCCGAGATAGACTAAAGTAGAATTATGAAACAAATGTGAATTGCCTTATATACAATATGTTGTAGGCTCTGGCGAAACATGAACACATCTGGCACTGTAGGGGATTAGTATCAAAATAGATAAAGCATCGCTAACCATAGAGCGCTAATTAATGAGTAGCACACCTAACTTTGACAGTATTAAACTCGCTTACGAGCGGATCAAAAAAAACGTAAAACACACGCCTATAGTGGAATCATCTTTACTTAACCACTGGTTAGGCCACCGAATCCTATTTAAAGCCGAGTGCTTACAGACGATCGGCGCGTTTAAGCTTCGCGGCGCCATGAATTTCCTCGCCCGTTTACAAGAAGAAGATCGCCTTCCAAAACACGTGGTTGCAAATAGTTCGGGTAATCATGCGCAGGCGGTAGCCTATGCAGCTGCACACTTTGGTATTAAGGCAACAATTTTTGCCAGTGAAACTATTTCCCCTATTAAAGCCGCTGCCACGCAAAGCTATGGTGGTGAACTAAAGTTGTTTCCCACTCGTCCAGAGGCCGACGCTGCGGTAAAAGAAGCATCAAAAGCCCCTGATACGGTTTGGATCCCGCCGTTTAATCACGAAGATATTGTAGCCGGACAAGGCACTGCAGCACTTGAGGCTCTCAATGAGGTGGGTAAGGTAGACGCTGTATTTGCTCCCTGCGGTGGTGGTGGTTTGTTGTCAGGTACTCTGTTGGCAACACGCACATTGCAACCTGATGCACTTGTCATTGGTGCAGAACCCGCTGAAGCCAACGATGCTTCTATGTCGCTTCAAGCAGGTGAAATTGTTGCTTTAGACTATTCGCCTAACACCCTTGCCGATGGCGCAGCCACACCATCTGTTGGTGATGTTACGTTTCCTTTACTTCAAGAGCTTGATGATTTTTATGAAGTGGACGAGGTGCAAATTGCTTATTGGACGCAATGGCTGCACCATCTACTAAAGCTTCACATTGAGCCTACTTGCGCTATGACTATGGCGGCGGTTGCTGCATGGGCCGCCAATACGACACCAGGGCAAACCGCTTTAGTGATGTTATCTGGGGGCAACATTAGCCAAGCTTCCATGGCAAAAATTTGGGAACGTGACTTTTTGCTACAGCCACCTATCATCGACTTTGAAGAATTAAACGAAGAATAAAAATCATGAAGATAAGACAGAAATTAACTATGACTCCAACACTATTGAATACTCATCCTGCAAAGCGAGTAATGGGCGTTGTTGCCTCTGCCGCACTCATGGCTGCCCTGTCTATGGGAGCTTCTCAGGCTGCAACGCTTGTAAATAACGTGAAAGGTTACACGCTTAATGAAAGCGGCAAGCTCATCACGTTTTCTAACCTTGTTATAGATGAAGGCAAGGTGGTGGCACTAAACGTAGAAAAAGACAACCACCGTATTGATGAAACCATAAATGGCAACGGAAAGGTGATGCTGCCAGGGCTAATAGATGCACACGGTCACTTGCTAGACTTAGGTGCAAACTTACTCGAAGTGAACTTGCGAGAAAGCAGCAGCGCCCAAGATGCCGCCAAAATGGTGGCCGACTACGCTTTTGCCAATGCACAACAAGATTGGATTACAGGGCGTGGCTGGAACCAAGAATTATGGTCTGACAGGGCCTTTCCAACAGCGGCCGACTTAGACAACGTCGTATCTGACCGCCCCGTTTTTCTTACCCGTGTAGACGGTCACGCGGCGTGGGTCAACACTAAAGCCATGGAATTAGCGGGCATTACTAAAGACACTCAATCACCCGTTGGCGGTGAAATTATCAAAGATGCAAACGGCAACCCTACTGGCGTGTTCATTGATAACGCATCTTTATTAATCGAAGCGCATTTACCCAAAGCCAGTAACGCCATATATGCCCAACAGCTCGACGCAGCTGGTGAGCACTTACTTGCTAATGGTATCACGTCAATGCACGATGCCGGCGTCGGCAGAGAGGTTTATGACTTCTATTTAAAAGAGGCCGTTGAGGGCGATTTACCGGTACGTATTTACGCTATGATAAGCGCAACAGATACCGAGCTTTCGACCATGTTGGGTAACGGCCCTATTCGCGACGAAGACGACTTTTTGTATATTCGCTCGGTTAAAGCTTATGGCGATGGCGCGCTAGGTAGCCGAGGTGCAGCGCTTCTTGCGCCCTATTCCGATGCCCCACACCAGCATGGTTTATTACTGACTCAACCTGAAGACATGACGCAGCTTTTCACCACCGTTATAGGCGCAGGATTTCAGCTTAACTATCACGCCATTGGCGATAAAGCGAACCACGTAGCGCTCAATGAATTTGAAACTACCTTTGGCAATATTGGCGGCAGCGAACTCCGCCATCGAATTGAGCATGCGCAAGTAATTGCACCCGATGATTTGGCCCGCTTTGCCAAGTTAAAAGTGCTACCTTCTATGCAGCCAACGCATGCCACCAGTGATAAGAACATGGCCGAAGATCGCATAGGCAAAGAACGTATGAAAGGCGCCTATGCATGGAAAACGTTGCTAGATTCAGGCATTGCGCTGCCACTAGGTTCTGACTTTCCAGTAGAGTTAGCCAACCCCTTTTACGGCCTTCACGCGGCGGTAACCCGTCAAGACAGAAACAACCAGCCAGTAAAAGGCTGGTATGCTCACGAGGCTCTAACCGTTGAGCAAGCGTTTAAAGGCTTTACGTTAGATGCGGCATACGCTGGGCATATGGAAGACACACTAGGTACGCTAACGCCAGGAAAATGGGCCGACTTTATCTTAGTGGACCAAGATATCTTCACCATTGATGCGAAGGACATTTGGAAAACCGAAGTGCACGCTACGTACGTGGCAGGCAAACAAGTATTTGCCCAATAACCGCGAGTGTAGTGCGTAAATGAGCAATTCAAACAAAGGCCTTTTAAGCAAAGGAATTGGCGGTGTAGGTGCCGCCCTCTTAGTGCTAAACGGCCTTATTGGGGCGGGAATTTTTGCCCTACCAGCCAAAATGGCCGCTGAATTAGGTGCGTTCAGCCCTTACATCTTTTTGATTTTTGGCGCCCTGATGCTTGCTGTGGTGTGGTGCTTTGGGCAGCTAGCCGTCTTGTATCAGGAAACCGGCGGGCCAGTGATTTATGCCCGCAAAGGCTTCGGTGATGCCGCCGCGTTTCAAACTGGCTTCATTTACTATTTAGCCCGCGCAACCGCTATCGCGGCCAATATGCACGTGCTGTTACTTTACGCAGGATATGTTTGGCCTGAGCTAAACGCAGGGATAGGTAAGTCTCTAGCCATTATTGCACTAACAGCAACGCTAATCTTTGTGAATATTGTGGGTTTAAAAGCTGCGATGCGGGCACTAGACACCATTTCAGTGTTAAAGCTTTTGCCCTTTGCCGCTCTTATCGGTATAGGCTATTGGCAGTTAGATTTTAACCTCGAGTCTGACTCGTCAATGTCAAACACGTTACCGGCTTTTGATACCATTTCTGCTGGCGCCCTACTTACGCTTTACGCCTTTATAGGGTTTGAAACTGTGGTGGTAACCAGTGGAGAAACGAATTCACCGAAAAAAACCATACCTCGGGCCCTAATGTTAACCGTGTCAGGTATTGCACTGTTTTACTTTTGCGTGCAGTGGTTGTACTGGCATACGGTAGGCGCAGCAAAGCCCGATAGCGCGCCGTTGATTGCCCTTGCCGATATGATTTTTGGCGAAACCGGTGCGCTTATTATGACGCTAACTGCTGTGGTGTCTGTTGCAGGTAACTTGCTTGCCAATATGATTTCTACCTCTCGGCTAACGTTTTCCATGGCGCATCAGTCGCTTATTCCGGGCAAACTGGGCAAGCCGTGGTTAGGCAAAGTAGACGGAACGTTTGCTACACCTTACATCTCCATATTGGTATTGGGTATTTTCGCCGGCATGTTGGCGCTAAGCGGAAGTTTCGTGTGGCTGGCCATTGCGAGTGTTCTGGCAAGGTTAGTGGTGTACGCAATGTGTGTGTTGGTGCTCATTAAGGTGCAGAATCAGTTAACGCTTCCGGTTAACCTTATTAAGCGCGTGTTGCCTTTTTTAGCGCTTGCGGTGTGCGCGTGGTCTGTTACACAATCTTCAACCCATGCATGGTTATTTTTAGTGGGCGAACTCGTTATTGGCGCAGTGCTTTATGTCGTCCTACACAACAACGCTTCAAAAGGTTAAAAAGTGGAAATTCAAGTTATACCCGTTACCCCGTTTGCTCAAAACTGCTCATTAATTTGGGACTCATCTACTATGCTAGGGGCTTTTGTTGACCCTGGTGGCGACATTGAAAAGCTGATAAGCGCAGCTTCAAACAAAGGCGTCAATATAGAGAAGATCATTTTGACTCATGGTCACCTAGATCATGTGGGCGGTACGGTTGCTATTGCCGAACATTACAATGTACCTATTGTAGGGCCGCATGTGGGTGATAAGTTTTGGTTAGATGCCCTAATGCAGCAAAGCCAAATGTTTGGGTTTCCACCGGCACAGCCTTTTGCTCCTACTGAGTGGTTAAACGACAACGATACCATTTCAGTTGGAACCTTAACGCTGGACGTTCTGCACTGCCCTGGGCACACACCGGGCCATGTTGTATTAGTCGAGCGCACAAGCAATAAGGTGATTGTGGGGGACGTCATTTTTGCAGGCTCTATTGGCCGCACCGATTTTCCGCAAGGAGATCACCAGCAGCTTATCGATTCAATTAAGCAGAAGATAATGGTGTTACCCGATGATATGACCATTTATCCCGGCCACGGCCCGACGACCACCATAGCCACAGAGAAAGCCACAAACCCGTATGTTTCTGGGCAGTTTGGGTAACGTAGATGTAGTGAGTGCGTATTAAAAAGCGAGGTACGCTTATATCAGAAGCGCCCTCGCCTTTTTCGTATTTAGTCGGTATTTGGTCGTTAGCTGCCCTTGTTAACCACAGGTGTTAACTCAAATTACAGCTAGGTTAACTGCCACGCGCTTATTCGTAAGAACCGCTTGCGTAGTGTAATTCATAGCTGTGGCTATAAATTTCAAGGATGTTGCCAAACGGGTCTTCCATGTAAATCATGCGGTATGGTTTTTCACCTGGGTAATAGTAACGTGGCGCTTTCATGCGTTTTTTGCCACCAGCAGCAACAATTTTCTCGGCCAAACCTTCAACATCAGGGTCTTGAACACAGAAGTGAAAAATACCGGTTTTCCAGTATTCAAAGTTATTTTCTGGGTTTTCCTGATTGCTAAACTCAAAGATTTCAACGCCTACACGGTCACCCGTTGAAAGGTGCGCAATACGGAACTTGCCCCAGCCTGCCCCAAAGACATCGGTACACATTTCACCAATAGCCGAGTCATCTTCTACTATTTCGGTTGGCTTCATAATAAGGTACCAGCCAAGCACTTCGGTGTAGAACTTAACTGCGGCTTCCAAATCGGGCACCGAAATGCCAATGTGTGAAAACGTACGTGGATACGGTGTTTTTACTGCTTCAGTCATCACTTACTCCTTTGTAGTACAAGTATTCAAAATGGCTTAAACGCACGGTTTATCTCAGTGGCCTTACGGCAAGTGATAGCGCGTTTAAGTGAACGTGGGCACATAGTAGCTAGACAAGCATAAAACATGAAATTATCATTATTTCTTAAAATGATAATTTGAATTTATAGCGTTATGATTAATCCAATTTGGCTGGATACCTTTATCACCTTAGTTGAAGCAGGAAATTTTACACGTACGGCGGAACAGCGCTTTATGACGCAACCCGGGGTGAGCCAGCACATAAAAAAGCTAGAAGATGTTTGCAATTGCGAGTTAGTAATTCGGTTAGGTAAAGGCATTCAGCTTACCGAACAAGGCCAGCGCGTTTATCACTACGCAAAAAGTCAGCAAGCCCAAGCGCAAGATTTTATTGCTAGCTTAAAGTTCGACGCGCCGTATGAAGGAAAATGCGTAGTGGCGTGTTCTGGCGCAATTGCTCAGCGTATTTACCCTGCGCTACTTAGCCTTCAAAAACAGCATAGTGCACTTAATATTCACGTTGAAGTGGCGCCCCGCAGAACGATTTTGTCAGGCATTGCCAACAATACCCTTGAGCTTGGTATTGTCACCAACATGCCAGACACAAAAGATGTGCAAAGCGAATACTTAGGCGAAGAGCCGCTGGGGCTTATTCTGCCTCGTGCGCTGCTTGGTTCAGACCTTGCAACTTCGGATAACGCAAAAAGCGCTGACGTTGGTCTTCAAAAAGCTGACGATGATCTGCAAAAAGCTGACGGCTCTATCAAAAACGTTGTCACGACATTAGGGCTTATTAACCACCCGGATGCCATGCACTATGTACAGCGTTACTTTAACGATTGCGGTGAAGCTGACCTTGCCAGCATTAACCCAAATCAGCTTCACCACACCGGCTACATTAATCAACTTTCGCAAATACTATTGCCTGTGAGTGAAGGACTGGGTTTTACCGTACTGCCTACAAGCACGCTAAACTTTGTCAGCTTTGCCGAAAAGCTCGCTGTATACCAAGCTAAAAACGATGTAACCGAGCCACTGTACAGCGTTCAAACCCCACATAGTACGCTTCCCGCCCGCTATGAAATCGTTAAAAAGAAAATCTCCCAAGTACTGGGGTCAGACTCTGCCCCCACAATTCGTAATTAGTCGTGCAGCGAGGGATCCGGTGCTACCATCTCAGCTTCTTTTTTATGTTCAGGCACATCCACTTTACCCGAGGCTATCACCTCGCCCTCTTGCCAAAGCTTCCATTCGCCCCGTTCGTATATATCCCACGGTTCGTCATTCGTTAACGGTTCTGTCGCGATAATACTCACCACATCCTTTGGCGTGGTTTCAGCGGCAAAATCAATTTCTACTTCGACATCACTTAAACAAGCCGGGCCAAAAGGTGCTCTGCGGGTAATGCTAGCTAGCTTTGTACTACAAAACGTAAATAACCAGTCGCCGTTACTTAGCAAACAGTTAAACACACCTTGCTGCGCATACTCTTTTGAAAGCGCCACCAGCGTTTCGGCTAACTGCTCAGGCATAGCGTCTCGGGAAAGGTTTTGCCTAACATTATTCATAATGTCGCAGAAAAGCTCTTCGCTATCGGTATCACCCACGGCTTCGTAGATACCTGTTCTTCGCGTAAAATTAGGTAACTGACCGTTGTGTGCAAACACCCAATACCGCCCCCATAACTCGCGGGTAAAAGGGTGCGTGTTAGCTAAATTGATGTTGCCCACGTTAGCCTGGCGGATATGGCAAATAGCATTTTTGCTCTTTATGGGTAGCTTAGAAACGAAGTCGGCAATAGGCGATGTGGCGCAAGGCTCAGGGTCGTGAAACATTCGCACGCCTTTACCCTCGTAAAAGGCAACGCCCCAGCCATCTTTGTGCGGCCCCGTTTCACCACCGCGGCGAGTTAGACCGGTAAAGCTAAAACATAGGTCTGTGGGAGTGTTCGCACTCATGCCTAAAAGTTCACACACAGCGTTTATTACCTCTAGCAGTTATCTCATAAAGTACGTTGAGAATACGCAAGCTATCGAGTCTTATCAATTCGACCTTAGGTAGGAATATCAATTTTTCCCTAAGATTCCAGCTTTGTGCAACAGTTCGACAAAGATTTGAGGCAGAGTACTTTTTGACGAAATGTACTCTGCCCCCGTAACTTTTATGCGGCTTTTACTTTAGTGTTGGCTTCAGGTTGTGAAGCTTTGGTTTCTAATTGAGGGTCGACGCTACTTGGCTCACTTAGAGTTTGGCTATCGCGTACGTTCTTTTGTACCGTGATGGCGGCAAACAGGCTAAGCGTAAACGCCATTCCGAAAAAGCCTTTCTCACTTAGTAAAAGCTCGGCATTCAGCAATCCAATAACTAACAGTACTATGGCTGATCCGGTAGCTACCGCTGAAGCTAAAAAGTATGCTTTGGTTGTGGGAACACCTTCCATTTTATCGCGTACCGTTTTTTGCAAGCTTACCACTGAAAATAGGCCAAATAGCATAATAGTGAAGTAATAACCTTTTTCGTTAAGGGCCATAGGTGCGTTGTACAAACCTATGAAATACGCACCTACGCCTACGATTAGTGCTGCTAGTGACGCAATTCGAAACGCTTTAGTGGGTTTATTCATGTTTTGCATAGTAAAACTCCTAAATATTCTTTATTTGACCCGTATGGGTAAACGTAACGGCCTTGTTCATTAAATCGTACTTTTGCATATAGCGGGCAAGGCTACCAAAGGTGGTGGTTTCTACCTTGCGGCCGTGGTCTGAGAGGGTTACGCCATCACTGAACATACTTGCCAAGCCAAGTTTCGCGCGGCTCATATGTACTTTTTGCGGTGTAAAATACGCTTTCGCATTAACCTTTAGCTGTGCAACATCGGTCGTTGAGTACATGGCTGCGTTCAATACATCAAGGGTATACTCGGTGCAGTTTTGGCGTTCACTATTAAACGGGTTCGCCACCACGGAATATCGAGAATTATGAAGTAGCTTAGCTTTGTCATCGCGGTATAGGTTGATTAAAGCCTGCTGCACTTCTACTGACGGAATAATAATTCCCGCTTCCAGTGCATAAGCACTCCAGAAAAAATCAACAGGGTAGTCAGTAATTAAATGACTTTCGCCCTGCTCTTCAGCGTCTTGATATAAATTGTGTATGGCATAGCCTTTCGCCATATTACCATCACTTAGCTGAATGCTTGAATAAATAGCAATTGCGGTATGGGTAAAGCGAATTCCTTTCGGCATATCTTCAATAGGCCTGCCACGTCTTGCAATAATAAACGCCCGCGCGCCTTCACTAGCCGCATACTTTTCTACATCTTTTGAAAAGGTCGCAATTGCTTCTGGCGTAAAGGTGGGCTTACCATGTTGCTGGCTCCCCGCGTATGCGTGGTGAATACCAGACATTAATAGTACAAGGGCAAACCCGATTGAAGTTAAGTAGGCTTTCATGTTTAACCTACCGCTTAGGATTAGTTGTGGTTGTGATCACTTTGGTTTTAGTAGTAACCACTTGGTTTGGAGCGGGGTCTGCAGTAATAATGGTTTCGGTTATCACCAAAGGCTGATCATGCGCCACTGAAGATTGATGGCTTGCCCGATGAAGATTGCGAGCACTTTCATTCACAGCGCTTTCTACCACCGCGCTTCCGGCAACAACCACACTCCCTGTCAATACTACCGGTACTGCCACGACCGCACTCGCCACCGAAGCTGTTGTCGCTAAACCTTCAGAGGCAGCTAACACACTGTGCTTACTGGCTTTACCGCTATGGTCTATAGAATCATCTGCCATTGCAGAATGGGAAAGAAGCGCACTACTGAGTAATGCAGTTAACATCAATGTTGAACGTGTATTTTTCATATCACTTGCTCCTGGTTTGTTAAGACAAGGTTTGCCTGAACACGTTCTACACTAGAACCAAGAATAAATTTCGTAAACCCAAATGATTAATGTAGTATTAAATTACACCACAAGTATAAAAAAGTAATACCATGAGCCAAATTAGCCTTGTATACGACACCTTGAAGCAGTGCTTACGCGAACAGCGACTCACCTATAAGCAGCTGGCAGAAACACTCAATGTGAGCGAGGCTAGCGTGAAGCGTAATTTCTCGTTACAAGCGTTTAGTCTTGATAAATTGGAGCAGATTTGTGAGTGCTTACATTTGTCGTTAAGCGATTTATTCAGTCTTTCACAAAAGCAACAAGAGAAAATTTCACAGCTATCTGAACAGCAAGAAATGGAACTGCTCGCTAACCCTAAGTTACTGCTTGCCGCGGTGTGTGTAAGAGACGGTTGGCGCTTTTCAGAACTGATCAAGCATTACGATATTGATGAAGTGGAAGGCATTAAACTAATGACAACCCTCGATAGACTGAAGCTTATCGAACTGTTGCCAAACAACCATTATAAGCTGCTTATTGCCCAAGATTTTCGATGGATCCCCGGCGGGCCGCTAGAAAAGTTCATGGAACAGGAAGTGATGGTGAAGTTTATGGATCCGAAGAAGAACGAACCGTGGATGTTTCGCTTTTACTTGCGAGGGCGCTATTCACAGAGCTCGGTTTCTATTATTCAGCGGCGTTTAGAGCAGCTTCGGCAAGAAGCAGCAAAACTGAGTAGCGAAGATAATGACTTACCTATTGAAGAGCGCCAACATGTGGGGTTACTTATGGCCATGCGGCCTTGGGAGCCTTCGCTTTTTGAAAACATGAAGCGAAAATAACCCCCTCGAAGTTTATTTGGGGGGTCAGAGTACATTTTGTAGAAAAGTACTCTGACCCCGTTATTAAGAGGCGCTTCTTGCCTGTATGGTATCTGGTACCCTGTTAGACAGCAGCAGGTATACGACACTGGCTATTATTAACCCTACGAACCACGCGTAGGCGTAAAGCGTATCGAAAATGGCTGGTACGCTGTCTACAAACCCTGCCGCGTGCATAAAGCCGGGTATATTAGGCAAAATACCAATGACAAGTGCAGCTACACCCGCCATGTTCCAACCGTTGTTCGCACCGTATTCACCCGAATGTTGAAACAGCGCATCAATGTTTAACGTCGATTTTCTCAAAATGAAATAGTCGGCAATTAGAATACCTGCGATTGGGCCGAGTAGTGCTGAATATCCCGTAAGCCATGTGAATAGATATCCGCCCGCAGTTTCAAGCAGCTTCCAAGGAAAAATAGCTACACCTATTCCCGCGGTGATATATCCGCCCATTCTAAAGCTAATTTTTGAAGGCGCCATGTTCGAGAACCCATAGGCAGGTGCAACCATATTCGCAGCGAGATTAGTTGTTAGTGTCGCAAGGGCTAGTGCGGCAAGGGCAAACACAACCCCCATGCCGCCCATTCGACCAGCAAGAGCGACAGGGTCCCAGATGGCTTCGCCATAAATGGTAACCGTTGCCGAGGTAACCGCTACGCCAATGAAGGCAAACAGTGCCATGGGTAAAGGTAAGCCAATAGCTTGCCCTAGCATCTGATCTTTCTGTGATTTAGCAAAGCGAGTGAAGTCGGGGATATTTAAAGCCATGGTTGCCCAAAAACCCACCATAGATGTAAGACCTGCGAAAAAAGCAGACCAAAACTGCCCTTCTTTAGCGCCACCTTCTACAAACTGTGACGGCGTGGATAGCATTTCACCAAAACCACCCGCGTTAATGTATGCCCAAGTAAGAAGCGCTAAGCCCATTAAGATCAAAAATGGTGCAGCGAAGGTTTCGAGCCAGCGTATCGATTCGGTGCCGTGCTTAATAAACACCAAGTGCATTGCCCAGAAGGCAAAGAAGCATAACGTTTGAGTGATATCTATTCCTAAAACAGGGAGTGTTTGACCTACAAAGGCATCGCCGCTAATACTGTTTAAAATAACGTAGATGGCACTTCCCCCCACCCAAGTATTTATTCCAAACCACCCACATGCTACGAGGCCTCGTGCTAACGCGGGTATTTTCGCCCCCTTGGTGCCAAAAGCACTACGTAGCAATACAGGAAAAGGTAAGCCGTATTTAGCCCCCGCGTGACCAATTAGCATCATTGGCACAAGCACAATAACGTTGCCTAACAGCACGGTAATCACTGCCTGATACCAGTTCATGCCTTCAGACACTAGCCCGGCAGATAAGAGATAAGTAGGTACGCACACCACCATGGCGACCCATAATGCCGCATAGTCTTTCCACCCCCAGGTTCTTGTTGCTTTGTTGGTTGGCGCTAAGTCTTCGTTCCATAAATCGCCATCGTAATGGGAAGGTTTTGTCATGGGTTGATTGTTGGTGTTATCCACGATCTCTTTCCTCGTTGAGTTTGTTGTGCTCATAGTGACATTTAACAAACGTTGCTTCTTGATAAAAAGTTGCTCTTCGTGAAGTCGTTTACTCACGCTTAGCTTAATAAAATACAGCGTCTTTGCCTGTAATACTGAAAGAAAAGCAAAAACACTGCCGTTTCGCGCGCTTTGATAAAGCGATACCTACATACCGTTTTGTACTTTTGGTATCTCTCCTAATCACGTGTGTTTTTTGGAGCTAAATTTGGCGCTTTATTCAATAGGAATAAAGCGCATTACTACTCAAATTAAAAATTACGCCTTATCGTTACGCCATAGGTTCTTGGCTTCGCATAGGATATTTGGCTGGTCCCATAAAAGCCCGTCACGTCAAAGCCAATAAGCTCATGGTCTGAGTCGAACAGGTTATCTACGTAGGCAGCTAAGCTCCATTTGTCTTGCCCGTCAACCCAAGTTAAACGGGTATCGGCAGTGGCATAGCTATCAATCTCATGAGCGGTAAAATTACGCGCGTTGTGAAAGGTTTCAGATTGATAGCTAGCTGACAATTGCGCTGCCATATTCCCGTTAAAGGCATCCCAGTTATAGCGAAGCATGGCAGACGCCTGAAATTCGGGAGTAAATGGCGGCGTTGTATCGGCAAAGTAACCTGAAGCCACTTCTAAATCTTCAACCACCGCATCGGTATAAGAGAAATTCACCATGACATCTACGCTGTCTGCTGGCGTTAAAAAGACCTCTAGTTCCACACCACTAAATGACGCTTCTTCATTGGTAACCACACCCGCGTTATTTACCCACGAAAACGATTGGTAATCGCTGTAGTCATAGTAAAAAACATTGGCATTAAATACGCCGCTTCCCTGCATAAAGCTGTGCTTTAAGCCAGCTTCGTATGAAGTCAGCTCTTCAGGTTCATAAAAGCTAAATCCACCTAATAGTGGTGCGTTGAAACTGCCCGCTTTTACACCTCGATTTATACCGGCGTAGTAAAGACTATTGCCCACGCTATACTCTAATTGGAGTTTAGCTGACCATAAGTTTTGATCGTTTTGTTCATCCATTACCTCTAACGAGGCCGTGCTAGTATCAATTTCTATAATGCGATCGTTGGTATTTTCGTTTTGATACACGTTACCAACAAACGCTTTATCTTCGCGGGTATAGCGCAAGCCGCCCACTAAAACCAGGTCATCGGTTAAGCTATAGTCTACCTGTCCGAATAAAGAGTAAGAATCAGTTTCAAGCGACACTAACGTATTGTTTTCTTCGCCACCTAAAAAGAAGGTAGTGGGTGAACCCGCTAACCCTTGACTGTAATCCGTATCGATAGAAAGGTAATAGAGCCCCCCAACCCACTTTAAATCTGCGGTTTCACCTGAGAAACGAAGCTCTTGGCTAAACTGTTCTATGGTGCTGTTAGATTGAAAGATGAGTTCTGGCGATGCCGTTTGATCGGAATCAAGGCCAACGGTACGCTTGAATTCTTTATAATCTGTCATAGCAAAGAGGTCGAAGTCTTCGAAGGCATAGTCTAACGTTGCCGCGAGGCCTTTTGATTTGATCTTGTTTTGATCGTCAAAAGCGAAATCTTTATTTACTTTATTGCCCGAGCCGTCAGGGTCGAAGTTACCGTTGAAATCCCCACCTTGAACGGGGCGGAAGGGGTCGCCGTTAAAGTTACCGTCTACACAAACGCCGGCTTGAATAGTGTCGCAGCCTAACGGGTCATCGGCAGCGTAAATTACATCTATCACATTGCCATCAGCATCTTTTATCTCGGTGGTATTAACCACCTGATAAGGGCCTTCACTTTTTGTGGTGTCAGACCAGTTACCGCTAAGAAGCAACGAGCCTTCCTCGCCAATGTCAAACAACAGCTGGGCGCGGAACGCTTTGGTATCATCGTTGTAGCCGTCTTCCCCGCCGCCCACTGACCCCAAGCGCGTATCGGGCGCTGCGCCGTCTTCATAAATATTTTCGAGTATTTCACCTTGCTGATTGGTGAACCCAGAAAGGCGACCGTAAATGCCCTCTGCAATTTCACCAGAAATAGCACCTTCAAAGCGGTATTGGTCAAAGCGAGCCGCTGTGAATTCCCCGTAACCTTCTGTATCGGCGGTAGGTTTTGCGGTAACGGTATTAACCAAGCCTCCGGTGGCGTTACGGCCAAACAAGGTGCCCTGCGGGCCTTTGAGTATTTCTATACGGGCTACATCAAATAAGCCGAAGGTTTGCGCTTGGGTACTAGCAAGATACCCTCCGTCTACATAAACCGCTACCGGCGCTTCGGCCAAATCGGCGTAGTCGTTTTGCACCACACCTCGAATATTAAAGATAGCCCGTTGCCCACCTATATCCCCGGCTAACGACACGCCTGGTGTAAACGCGATAAGCTCGGTACTGCTCTCAAGACCCAGCGCTTCTAATTGCTCGCCTGAAAAGGCGGTAATAGCAATACCCACATCGCTTATATTCTCGTTGCGCTTTTGCGCGGTAACTTCAATACTTTCCCAAACGTTCTCTGCAGCAAAGGCTGCTGGCGCACTTAACGCCATCCCAACGGTTAACGCCAGCAGACGCTTGTGTGTATTTAACGTATGCATGTTTTACTCTCGTTTATAGTTCTTTTTGACAAGCCTTGCGGCGGTGTTGTCCCGATATTTTTTTAAGAGTAACGGTCGACGTGAACTGCTTATCGATTGCCACTAGGGTGCAAACCTAAGGCAGGACTGGAGAGGAACTGCCAAAGGTTTGCGGGTTTAAATTGTTATTATTAATGGCTTAGTGTTAAGCCTGGTTCTAGGCGTAATTTGTTCTGCTTTTTCCCAGCTAACGTTAGCTTTTACGACAAGGTTTTCTTAGCGAACTAACCGTTTTTTCGAAAAAACGCCTTGCTAGCTAGGAAAAGAAAAGCTCACTCCTTCTCGAACGCCACTTGAAGGCCAACGTTGGGTAATAGTTTTGCGCTTAGTATAAAAACGCACGCCGTCAGGTCCGTATGCGTGAAGGTCGCCAAAGAGTGACCGCTTCCAACCACCAAAGCTGTGATAAGAAACAGGTACAGGCAGCGGTACGTTTATGCCTACCATGCCTACTTGAATATTGTCGGAGAAATAACGGGCAGCTTCACCGTCGCGGGTGAAAATGCAAGTGCCGTTGCCGTATTCATGCTCGTCAATAAGCTGCATGGCTTGCTCCATGCTTTCAACGCGCATAACTTGTAATACCGGGCCAAAAATTTCGGCTTTATAGCTGGTCATTTCCGGCGTGACGTTATCGATAAGGGTTGCGCCCAAGAAAAAGCCAGTTTCATACCCCTCGACTGTGGGGCTTCGCCCGTCAACGACCACATTAGCGCCTTGCTCAGCGGCACTGGTGATATAACCTTCTACTTTCTCTTTGTGCTGCAGAGTAATAAGCGGGCCAAAATCGTTAGATGCATCGTCAAATGCCCCTACTTTCAAGCCTTTCATGGCTGTTTGCATTTTATCTACGATTTTGTCGGCCACCTCATCGCCCACCGCTACCACTACTGATAACGCCATACAGCGCTCGCCGGAAGAACCGAAAGCTGCGCCAAGCAACTGGTTTACCGCGTTATCAATGTCAGCATCTGGCATAACAATAGCGTGGTTTTTGGCACCGCCTAAGGCTTGGCAGCGCTTGCCGTTCGCGTTTGCTTTTGAATAGATATATTCAGCAATAGGCGTAGAGCCTACAAAACTCACTGCTTTAATGCGGTCATCATCAAGAATTTGATCAACGGCTTCTTTATCGCCATTCACCACATTAAATACGCCATCAGGTAGCCCGGCTTCTTTGAGTAGCTTAGCTAAGAAAATGGCGCAGCTTGGGTCGCGTTCTGAAGGCTTAAGTACAAATGTATTTCCGCACACTATGGCAAGCGGGAACATCCAAAGCGGCACCATAGCGGGAAAGTTGAATGGCGTAATGCCGGCAACCACACCAAGAGGCTGAAACTCACTCCACGAATCTATGCTTGGCCCAACATTCTTACTGTGCTCGCCTTTAAGTAGCTGAGGTGCACCACAGGCAAACTCTACGTTCTCGATACCACGCTGCAGTTCTCCTGCCGCATCGTGGCTTATTTTTCCGTGCTCCGCGCCAATTAGCGCGGTTATCTCTTCAGCATGCTCTTCCAGTAAACTTTTGAATTTAAACATGATGCGAGCGCGCTTGCTAACCGGGGTATTCCGCCATTGAGGGAACGCTTGCTGTGCGCTCACAATGGCATCGTTCACCGTGGCTTTCGATGCCAGTAAAACCAGTTTCTCTGCTTCTCCCGTTGCCGGGTTATAGACATCTTGCATGCGCCCTTTCGGCGTGCAGGTTTCACCATTTATAAAGTGGCCTACTACTTTCATTTCAAATCTAATCCTTTAGTTATGCGTCTTTACACGCGCTGTGATAGCCGCGCTGATAATATAAAAGTGCGTCGGCCTCTGGGTCTTGCTTAATGTCTACCACCTGGCAGAAAAGCACATCGTGTGTGGCCACACTTTTAACGTCTGTAATAATACAATCGAAGCTCACGGCAGCATCGGCAAGTCTAGGGCAGCCGGTCGTAGATTCCACCCACTCGCCAATTTCGAAGCGTTCACTCATGGGCGCTTTACCACCAAAGGTGTTTGAAATTGACTGGTGCTGCGAGGTAAGCGTGTTGATAACCAAGTGCGTGCTGTTTTTAAACACCTGATGCACAGAGGCGCTTCGGTTTAAGCACACTAACAGTGTGGCGGGGTTGTCGCTTACGCTGCACACCGCTGTGGCGGTAAAGCCTGCTCGCCCCTCTGGGCCATTTGTTGTAACGACATTTACGGCTGCCGCTAAGCTAGACATGCCTTGACGGTATGCCTCTGAGGTTACCGGGGGAAGCACTTCTGTTACTGCGTTTTTTATTGCGGTAATAGTCATACGTATATCCTTTTTCGTTAGCGTTACAGTATTTGACAAGCTTGTTCGAAGCTTAAGCGAGGCAAACGTTTATGGACTTTCTTGCCGTCGCCATAGCCGATGTTCAGTAAGAAGTTCACCTTCCACGTGCTGTCTGAAAAGAAAGTCTCATTGAGTAATTTGGGGTTAAAGCCAGACATGGCACCGGCATCAAGCCCTAGTGCGCGGACAGCGCTAATTAAATACGCGCCCTGCATTGAGCTGTTTCGCATCGCCGTTTCATAAGCCGCTTCTGGGCTTGAGGTAAACCAGCTCTTAGCGTCTGCGTAAGGAAATAGCGTAGGTAATTCTTCATAGAATTCTTCATCATAAGCCACAATGACCGTACAAGGGGCTGTCATGGTTTGCTCAACATTACCGCTTGAAAGACAAGGCTTGAGTTTCTCCCGCCCTTCATCTGACGTAATAAAAACAAAGCGCGCCGGGCTGCAGTTTGCCGATGTCGAGCCTACTTTCACTAAGTCATAAAGCTGCTTTAGCACGGCGTCATCTATCTTTTTATCCAACCAGGTGGTGTGGGTGTGTGCATCACTAAATAGCTGGGCTAAACCACTTTCGCTAATAGGGTCTTTTGTTCCAATTTCAGTTATCTCTGATACCGTCATTTCAAGTTCTTTCCAGTGTTTTAAGTTGTTCGACAAAGCCTTAAATGACTTTGATAGCAACGCTTGTGTAGGAGCACGGCTTGCGACTACGCTACGCGCTGCAAATATTCCAATACCAATTTATTAAATGCATCAGGCACAGTAATGCTTGAGGCATGACCGCCATATTCCATCACCGACAGTTCGGCATTAGGCATGCGGTCTACTAACATCTGAGAGCGCTGCCAGGGCACTAGGGTGTCGTCTTTGTTCGCCAGCGCAAATGTTGGCGTGGTGATGCCCTTTAACTTGTCATCAATATCAAACGTGCTAAGTGCGCCAATACGAGCAAGCAAGTTATTCACGTTGGGAAAGTGGTTAAGCAACTGTGCCTCTTCCTCTTCCAAGTGCTCGGCGTTTTGGGCTATCCAGTCAGGCGGAAACAGCAGTAACGCCTGTAGCTGTAGGTACATATCTTTTCTATCTGCTGCCAATAAGGCTTTGCGTATGTCAAAGCAGCGCAGCGTGTGCGGGTTTGGGCTACTCCATGCGTTTACTAGAACCATGCTTTTAAGCAAATCAGGCTGAGTTAACGCAAGCTGAAGCCCTACCAAGCCACCAAGCGCGTGACCAACGAAGTGACATTGCTGCACCTCAAGTTTTTTCAGCAGTACATCGAGTTCATCCGCCATGTGCAAAATGCTGTATTCACTGCACAAATCAGCCTCGCTCTTATTGGTACCAAGCTGGTCGTAAGTGATCACTCGATAGTGTTGAGTAAAGTCAGCCAATTGGGGCTGCCAAAACTTAGCTGCGCCACCTAGCCCCGAACTAAAAACAACGGTTGGCGCATCTGGCGACGTTAGCCCGTGAATTTCGTAATGTAACTTGCTGCGCATTTCGCTTTTCATACTGGGGCCGCCGGCCTGCATTTCAGAAGGCATAGAGCTCACCTACATAGAACCAGTGGGCACAGTTAGCGGGGAGTCCAAACATAACCGCTTACCCTATGTGTGCTGTAGAGGCAATTTCTATTAAGGCTTCCGGCTTTACCAGGCCTACCTTAATGCAATAGCGCGCTGGCTTTTCACCCGGGAAGTATTCAGCATACACTTTGTTTACCGCCGCATAGTCGTCCCAATCTGTAATGAATATAGAGTTAAAGGTTACATCTTCCATGGTGCCACCGGCTTCTTGAATAACGCTCTTGATGGTTTCTAACACGTGGCGTGTTTGCGCTTCGGCATCGCCCACGTGAACCACGTCATTGTTTTCGTCAAACGGTAACGTACCCGACACATATAAAATGTTGTCAGCCATAGACCCTGGAACAAAAGGGGCTATCGGTGTAGACGTACCGGCTGGAATAATCGCTTTCTTTGGCATGTTTTCATCCTTCTCGTTGCGCTATCTATGCATTGCTACTTTGCTTAGTGCTTATAAATGGTTTCTTTCAATTTGTGCTTAGTGCTTTACCGCGCTGCTTTGTTGTACGTGGCGAGCCTTGGCCAATAAAACACCGCCTAACGCGCCCCTTCAAACACTTCACAGAACTGGGCTGTGGTAGATACCCATCCGAAGAACGTTTGAATATTAAAAAGTGAGGCTTCATGAATGTCTGGCGGGCCGGCTTGATAGGCTGCATCAGCAAGTACTACCCCAAAATACTCTAAGTGAAATCCATCGCGTAAGGTGGATTCCACGCACACATTGGTGGCAATGCCGGTAAACACCAGGTTACGGATACCGCGGGCCCGCAGCATGCTGTCTAAATTGGTATTGTAAAAGCCGCTGTAGCGGGTCTTGGGAATAACGATATCGCCCTCTTGCGGCTTAAGGGCGTCTACAAGGGCGTAGTCCCACGTTCCTTTGGCGAGCAAACTGCCTTTTAATTCTGGCTGTTTGCGCATGGTTTTAAGGGCATTCGATTTGTACCAGTTAGGTGAACCGGGGCCGCCAGCCTCTTTATAATCGGCATCCCAACCGTTTTGTAAAAAGACTACTGGCATACCTGCGGCGCGAGCGGTATCCAGCACCTTGACGGTATTGGCTATCACAGGTTTGGTCGTTGACACATCAAACCCAGCCTTATCTAAATACCCGTTTTTACTGGCGTATGCGTTTTGTAAATCCACTACGATAACGGCGGTTTCACTGGGGTTTAACGTTAAAGGTTCAGGTTTAGCGGGCAATACAGGCTGCCCGGTTTGGCGTTCCTGAAAACAGCCTGAGACTTCAAACACATCACCGGCAGACATTAGGCAGCTCCTGATGTGTTTAGCAGGTGCTGGCGCGACTTCATCAGTGGCTGAATTTTAGTGCCGAAATCATCCATACCTTTTAAGAAATCATCAAACGTTAGCAGTACCCCTTCACAACCCGGAACCGTTGCGATTTCATCTAGCATAGAAGCGACTGATTCATAAGAGCCAACGAGCGTACCCATATTCAGGTTTACCGCTGAGGTTGGGTTGGTCATGTCTCGAATGTTAGTGTCTTTGCCCGACTTTTTATCAGCCGCACCCTGCGTTGCCATCCAATCTAACGCCGACTGATCTTTACCCTCTTTATAACTTTCCCATTTAGCCATGGCGGCTTCGTCGGTTTCATCAGCAATAACCATGACGAGTACAGCGGAGCCTACGCTGCGACCGTGTTTTTCAGCCGCCTCGGTTAAGCGCGCAGCGGTTGGAGCAAATGCGGTAGGTGTATTCACACCTTTACCAAAGCAGAAGTTATAGTCGGCGTGACGGGCCGAGAAATCCATGCCCGCGGCACTTTGCCCTGCACAAATAAGCGGTATTTTGCGCTGTGGTTTAGGCAGCATTCGGCAGTCATCCATTTGGAAGTGCTCGCCTTTAAAATCACTTTTTCCCGTTTCCCACAACTCTTTAACCACCTTGATGTATTCATCAAGGTACTCATAGCGATTACCAAAGAATTCGTCGCCAGGCCACATGCCCATTTGGGAGTACTCGGGGCGCTGCCACCCGGTAACTAAGTTCACGCCAAAGCGGCCGTTAGAAATGGAATCGATAGTGGTTGCCATACGCGCCATAATCGCTGGCGGTAAAACTAACGTGGCGGCTGTGGCATATAGCTGAATTTTTGAAGTGACGGCAGCAAGACCGGCCATTAGGGTGAACGATTCTAAGTTGTAATCCCAAAACTCCGTTTCACCGCCAAATCCTCGTAACTTGATCATCGAGAGTGCGAAATCCATATCGTACTTTTCAGCCTTCATCACAATCTCTTTATTAAGATCGAACGTTGGTTTGAACTGAGGTGAATTTTTAGAAATTAACCAGCCGTTGTTACCAATTGGAATAAATACACCAATATCCATGTTGTTCCCTCTGCTTGTATGCGTTTTGAGCTGTTTAAACAGCTTTTTGTCAGGTTGCCGAGTTCAAATATTTGAAGAGGCGGTACAAAGACTGAACAGCATAAAACAGGCCAATTAATTTACTTGTTAATTTTCAACAACTTAACATGGCGTCAAGTTTAAAATGGACCTTTTGGTTCAATTTGAAACATCCAGTCCAGTGCAGGTGAACTTATTTGGTGCAATTTTGTGCAAAGCGGTTTATCGCTACACTAACTCCGCGTAAACTAGGTATATGAATATAAAATGCTGCAGTTAAGAAGTGATGAAGTCTGAAGGTAAAGCAACTACAAAACCAGCCCGCGCATTTAGCCCCACGGCCCAAAAACGCCGAGAAAAAGCACTGAAGGAAAAGCGCGCTCGAATTATGCAGGCAGCCCTTACGTTGTTTTCAAAAAATGGAGTAAGCGGAACAACGGTGGAACAAATATCCGAGCTAGCCAACGTATCGAAAAGCAACTTACTTTATTATTTTAAAAGCAAAGATGGGCTGTATTTATCAGTGATCACTCACCTACTAGATGTGTGGTTAAGTCCCCTACAAAGCTTTTCTGCAGAGCAAGAGCCTATAGAAACGTTAAGAGAGTACATTAAAGTTAAGCTTGAAATGTCGCGAGACAACCCCGCCGAATCCAAGCTTTTTTGTATGGAAGTAGTACAAGGTGCACCGCTTTTGATCAAAGAATTAGAGACACCGCTTAAAGCCTTGCTCGACGCCAAAAGCGCCGTAATCAATGAGTGGATTACTGCAGGTAAACTCAATGCAGTAGAGCCCGTTCATTTAATATTTAGCATCTGGGCCATAACTCAACATTACGCAGACTTCAGTGTTCAGATAAAGGCCGTCACTGGCAACGATTTAAGCGACCCCGTTTTTTTTGAAAGCACCTTAAAGAACATTCAGCATATTATTTTAGATGGCTTGCAGCCCCACTAATTGCTATATGGGCAACAGCGAGGAACTTTCCTTCAAGAATTTTTCAAGACGCTCGATGTTGCTTATCACAACCCCGCCATAGCGCTTTTCAAGGAGTTGCATGTCATATAATTTAGTGAGCGACTTATGCGCGGTAAGTACTGTAACGCCAAGCCTTTCGGCATAATCACTTTGGCGCAAAGGTATGAAGTCGCGTCGAGAGGTTAAATGCGCCTGGTAAATGAGTTTGGCTAACTGAACGTGAGTGGGTAAACGGCGAATATCATCCAGCCTCTCTAACGCGGCGTGTAGCTTTATTGCTAAAGAACGTGTAATAAAAGCAGCAATAGCAGGATGTTGGCTTACCAGTGAATGAAATGCTGGCTCGGGAATTTGTAATATTTTACATTCAGTTAGCGCTTGGGCGTGGTGTGTTCTAGCAAGTGATGCATACAAAGTAAACTCGCCAAAGGTGTCTCCCCTGCGCAAAATCGTTGTAATTTGATAGCTGCCATCTAAGCCATAGTTTCCTATTTTCACCTCTCCCGAGACAACGATAGACAGCCCTTTATTCTTGCTTCCTCTATCATGAATTGTAGCGCTAGCCGCATAGGCTTTAACGTTACCGTAAGGCATACAGTTATCAAGGTAGTCGTCGGGCATCACCGTTTGCGCTATACCGTGAATGTAAGACATACGACTCCAAAACTATACTTGTATATATTCTTGAATGTTAACTCAATGTAAATTGTTCGACAACATTCAAATAGCAGGTAATACAATAATGAATTATCAGTGGGCAATTTTGGCGGTGTTCATCACCTTTGCGCTGTTGGAAGCAAAAAACGGTAAGCTATTTAAAAAGTCCAGCGAAGTCAGTGATGATGGGAAGGTAGAGCTTATCGGTACGTTGCTGTTGTTTGTGGTAACCCAACCTTTTGTCCTGTTTAGTTCTGCCGCCATCATGGCGTTAGCCTTTCCTCAGCTTCAAGGTGCACTTGCCGACTCGCCGGTCCTTATACACATCGCGCTGCTATTGATATTCGATGACATGATGCAATACTGGTGGCATAGACTATCTCACTCCACGCGCTTTCTTTATAACTTGCACAGGGCTCACCACAACGCCAAATACATGAGCGTTCGCATCATCTACAGGAACAACTTTTTCTATTACCTGTTTATGCCTTCACTTTGGTTTTCTGGTGCACTGATTTATTTAGGGCTAGGGTGGACTTACGCATTCTATTTGGTGGTCAAGCTTACCGTAATCACAGGCGCACACGCCGAGTGGAAATGGGATAGACTGCTATATCAAACGCCATGGCTACATCCCATAGCTTGGGTGGTAGAGCGCACAATATCTACCCCTTCGACACACAGTGCCCACCATGGCTTAAAAGCGGATGATGGCATTACCAACTACAAAGGTAATTATGGAAATCTGTTATTCTTTTGGGATGTGCTATTTGGTACCGCTAAAATCACGCGCCAATATCCTGCGCAATACGGCATAGAAGGCATGTTTTACGCTAACTGGAAAGAGCAACTGATATGGCCGCTATATAAGACGCCGAGAAAGCCAAAGCGTGTACAAACTGAAACTGTCCACACACATGCACCACCGCCCGCCTCAGAATCACAAACAATGCACCATGCTGTAAAAGGCAAGGCCTAATTTGGTATAAACGAGCTATGGGGTCAGAGTAATCACTCTGCCCCCATAATCTATTAAGTTCGTGGTAAACTAACTGCTCGAACTTAGACAAAACAGCGACACGTTATGAACCAACAACCCAATAACCCACTTCACGGCTTAACCCTAGAGAAAATCGTCACTCAACTTCACGAACGATACGGGTGGGATGGGTTGTATTACCGAATCAAGGTGAACTGCTTTAACAACGACCCCTCGATTAAATCGTCGCTCAAATTTTTAAGAAAAACACAGTGGGCAAGGGATAAAGTAGAGCAACTTTACATTCAAACGTTTAGTGATAAATAGCTAACAGGGCAGCGTTTTACACTGACCCCATTTTTTTACGCAGTAGCGCTTAGGCGTCTTTATAGAGCGTAGCTATCCACTTTTCTTCATTGATAAAGTTCCAACTCCAATCAGACCATTTATCTTCTAGGCCCATGGTTTTGACTTCATCGAGAGTCTTTCCGTCTTGTTTAAGCGCTTTGACGTAGTTAAACGTCTCGCTGATCATGCTTAAAAACGCAGTGTATTCCTGCTTGTTGCTGATATCACCGTGACCAGGAATAATGACGGTGTCATCGTCAATTTTGGCTAGCAGTTGTTTAACTGAATCCATATAACCTTCTACGTTTCCACCTGCTCCTTGATCAATATAAGGAAAGCGTCCATTGAAGAATAGGTCTCCAGTGTGCATTACATTAGGTTGCTCGAACCACACTACACTGTCACCATCTGTATGCCCTACTGCTAAGTGCATCACATGAAGGGTTTCACCATTAAAATAAATTTTAATGCCATCTTCATAAGTAATGGTGGGGAGCGCTTCTGGTTTTACTTTTTCATCATCGGCTAAACGCACGCGAACGTTTTCATGGGCTAGAATAGTCGCCCCTTTATGGCTATGGAAAAACGCATTAGAACCCGTGTGATCGCCGTGGTAATGGGTATTGATCACGTACTTTGGTTTATCGCTGCCAAGCTGCCCTAGTTGCGCCGCTATCTTCTCAGCCAGTGGCGCAAATTGGTCATCGATGATTAGCACCCCATCTTCCCCGGCCGAAACGCCAATATTGCCCCCTGCACCCGTAAGCATGTGCACAGAGCCTTTAATCGCTGTTGCTTTAACTTCGACATCGGCAAATCTATCTTGCGCAATGGCAGTGTTAAACGGTGAAAGTGCCAATGGGCTCGCGGCAATAAGCGCAGCCAAAATATGGGTTTTAAAACGAGGTACAGTTTTCATTATTATTTCCTTGTTAGAAGCCTGTTTAAATAAGACCTCTTACACTATGACCCAATTTCACAATTAGATCATTTTTTCATCATCAGGGATCTCGCCTACGTATTCAAAACGAGGAAGCGTTTGCCCGCCTTTTTCCACCGTTTCGAAAAACATTTCCAGTGGACGCACCCACAGCGCTTTTTCGCCGTAGCACGGACGATAAACCACAAGCTTACTTTCATCTTCTGAATGGGTAGCAATTTCATATACATCATATAAGTTCCCTTTGTAGTGCTTATAGCGACCGGGGGTTTTAAGTTGTTTAGCGTTCATAACGTCCTTCTCGAAAAATTGAGTCAAATATTAAAGGTCAGTTAGCCTTCGCTTTACATTAAAGGTTAACAATAGCGCGCTGCTAAGTACTTTCAAAAGGCAAAACCAGCTGTTGTGTTGATTGGTCGGCGGCGAGGCCTATGTGAACGCCCACAAGTCGAATACCCCGCCCTGTTGCTCGTTCAAAGGCTTCCTGCATGAGTGTACGAAAATACGCTTCATCAAGGGTTGCACAGCGATGCTCGACCGTGGTTAGCTGAAAGTCATTGAACTTAAGCTTCACGCCCTGCGTGCGAATGCGTACCGGTTTACCCGTTCGCTTTTTGTGATTATCCATTCGCTCTTGAAGCTTTTCAAACAAGTGGGGCAAGAAGTCGATACATTCATCAAGTGTATGTATATCATCACTTAGCGTGCGCTCTACCCCTATAGACTTGCGCTCTCGAGATACTGACAACTCACGCTCATCGATGCCATGAGCCCGCTCCCACAGCACACTACCAAATTTGCCCAGTTCTTTTTGAATACGCTCGAAAGGATACTGACGAACGTCATTGCAGGTATTAAGCCCCATGCGCTGCAGCTTTTGCATGGTAACTTTGCCAACGCCCGGAATTTTCTTTAGCGGCATGTCGCGTACAAACGCATCGAGTTTGTCGGGAGTTATCACGCAGATGCCGTCGGGTTTGTTTTCGTCACTGGCCACTTTTGCCACAAACTTGCAGGGGGCCACGCCCGCGGAAGCAGTAAGACCTAACTCGCTTTGAATACGCGCGCGTATCTCTTCGGCAATTAACGTAGCGCTGCCCCCACAAAACTCGCTATTGGTGACATCTAGGTAGGCTTCATCTAATGATAAGGGCTCGATAAGGTCAGTATAGTCTGCAAAGATTTTACGTATTTTTTGTGATTCAGCGGCGTATACGTCCATGCGCCCTTTCACTAAAGTAAGATTAGGGCATAGTTTTACAGCATACGCGGTGGCCATCGCTGAACGCACCCCATATTTACGGGCGGGATAATTACAGGTAGAAATAACCCCTCGACGGTCGGCACTGCCGCCAATCGCAATGGGAATATCGCGCAAAGCTGGGTTGTCGCGCATTTCAACTGCGGCGTAAAAACAATCCATGTCGACGTGGATAATTTTTCGCATTGTCCGCCTTCATTCTTTAGCTTTAAACGTAAAACTGTACAAAAAGACAGTATATTACTAATAACGTTGAATTACACTAGTTCGTTATGGATTCTAAATAGAATTGATGGCTCGCACGCATAGTTCACGGCTGTGTTAAAAAAACAAAAATAGCGCTGTCGATTAGCATCTAACAGCGCTTTTAGATTTTAAGCCAACGAAAGGCGAAGCATTACAAAATTTGGTTCTGCTTCCACTCGTTTAGCTTTTTCTGGCGGGCTTCTTCTTTTTCCATGCGTGACTTTTTACGATCACACGGTTCTGGGCAATCACAGGCTTTCTCAATACCTAGTGCACCTAAGCCACCGCAACTTCCAGAAATAGATTTTTTCTGAACTAGGTAGCCAACGGCCATGGCCAAAACCATAGTAAGAAAGAAACCGAAAGCGAGAATAAATGTAGACATCGCTACCCCCTAATTATGAACTGTGACCAGTTTATCAAATTCTGGCGACGCATACTCCTCAAATCCGTCATCGGTGCGACGAATGAGGAATACGGCAAGCTGTTCTTGCTCGGCGATCGCTATCGCTTGCTCCCACCCCATAACATTGAACGCGGTAGCTAGACCGTCTGATGTCATAGATGAAGGGTGGACAACGGTTACCGATACCAAATTATGCGAAATAGGTTTACCGGTAGTTGGGTCTATTAGGTGCGAATAACGAACCCCGTCTTCTTCGTAATAGTTACGATAGTCGCCCGACGTAGCAACCGCGTTTTCACCTATTGAGACAACTTTTTGAACTGCGCGTTCAGTAGTAACCGGCTTTTCAATAGCGATAAGCCACTCGCTGCCGTCGCCACGTTCACCTTTCACGCGCATTTCACCGCCTATTTCTACAAGGTAGTTTTCAATACCGTGCTTTTCAAGGATCTCTGCCACTTCATCTACACCAAAACCTTTGGCTATGGTCGATAAATCGACGTAGAGCATGGGGTGGCTTTTTTTGAGACCGGTTGGCGTGGTCGACAGTTTCTGATAACCCACATAGTCTCTAATTTCGTCGATCTCCCCTTGGCTTGGTACTTTCTCGGGGCGTTTTGTTGGGCCAAACCCCCACAAGTTCACCAAAGGGCCCACCGTTACATCAAGCACACCTCCGCTTAAGCTAGCTAAACGCAACGCTTCATTAACCACGGTCAAAGTGTCTGGCGATACGGCAAAGTTATCGGTATAGCGATACTGATTGAACCTTGAAAGTTCTGATGTAGGGTCATACGTTGACATCATCTTGTTTACTTCAACAAGACGTACGTCTATTTCAGCCTGTAACCCTTCTACCGGCTCCTTACCTACAAGGTATTTAACGTTGTAGGTTGTACCCATTGTTTGGCCCTGAAGATGTACTACAGGCGCTTTTTCATCACTACAGCTTGCAAGTACTAATATGCCTATTGCAAAAAAAGCGAGAAAAATTCGAATTGCGAAACGAATCACGATGTTGTCCTTAGCTAATTTGCACATTTTTCACTAACAATGTGCATTAAGCGTTTTGCTTCAACAAAAAAGGGGCTTGCGCCCCTTTTATTATGCTTAACTTTTTAAGCGATTAGCTTAGCCACCGAAGTCATCTAGCATGATGTTTTCGTCCTCAACACCTAGCTCTTTAAGCATGTTGATTACGGCCGCGTTCATCATAGGTGGTCCACACATGTAGAACTCACAGTCTTCTGGTGCAGGGTGATCTTTCAAGTAGTTCTCAAGAAGTACTTGGTGAATGAACCCTGTGTAACCTTCCCAGTTGTCCTCTGGCTGAGGATCTGAAAGTGCTACGTGCCACTCAAAGTTATCGTTTTCTGCTGCTAGCTCGTCGAAGTCTTCGGTATAGAACATTTCACGAAGTGAACGTGCACCGTACCAGAAGCTCATCTTACGCTTAGACTTAAGGCGACGAAGCTGATCGAAAATGTGTGAACGCATTGGGGCCATACCCGCACCACCACCTACGAACACCATTTCGTTTTCAGTTTCTTTCGCGAAGAACTCACCGAATGGACCAGAGATAGTCGCTTTGTCACCTTCTTTCAGGCTCCAAATGTACGATGACATTTTACCAGCAGGAAGGCTTAGGTTATTAGGTGGCGGCGTAGCGATACGCACGTTCAACATAATAATGCCTTCTTCTTCTGGGTAGTTCGCCATTGAGTACGCACGAATGGTTTCTTCGTCTACTTTAGACTCAATGTCAAAGAAGCCAAAGCGCTCCCAGTCACCGCGATATTCTTCAGGAATATCGAACTCTTTGTACTTAACATGGTGAGCTGGCGCTTCAATCTGAATGTAACCACCTGCACGGAAAGGTACGCTTTCGCCGTTAGGAATTTTAAGCTTAAGCTCTTTGATGAAGGTAGCTTTGTTATCGTTAGAGATAACTTCACAATCCCACTTCTTAACACCAAATACCGACTCTTCTAGCTCGATTTCCATGTCTTGCTTAATCGCAACCTGACATGAAAGACGGCAACCTTCACGCGCTTCACCTTTAGTGATGTGGTCTAGTTCAGTTGGAAGGATTTCACCACCACCTGAGTGTACATCTACACGACACTGGCCACATGAACCACCGCCACCACACGCAGAAGATACGAAGTATCCTGCATCAGCTAGAGCACCAAGTAGCTTGCCACCCGGTGCAGTTTTGATTGCTTTGTCTGGGTCACCATTAATAGTGATAGTGACATCACCACTTGGTACCAATTTAGACTTGGCAAACATGATAATAAATACCAGCGCTAGAACGATGGCAATGAACATGCCGACGCCTAGATATATTTCTACATTATTCATTTATATGCTCCCGAGCTTTCTTACAGCTGAATACCAGTGAATGACTGGAAGCCTAGTGCCATTAGACCCGCGATCATGAATACAGAACCAAGACCGCGAACACCATCTGGCATATCAGCATATTTAAGCTTTTCACGTACTGCCGCAAGCAACACAATTGCAATTGCCCAGCCAATACCACTTCCTACGCCGTAAACAACGCTTTCGGTCAGGTTATATTCACGCTGTACTGCAAACGCTACACCACCGAAGATTGCACAGTTAACGGTAATAAGCGGAAGGAAGATACCTAGTGCGTTATAAAGCGCTGGGAAGAACTTATCTAAGCTCATCTCTAGGATCTGTACCAATGCCGCGATAACACCGATAAAGGTTAGGAAGTTAAGGAAGCTTAAGTCAGCTTCTGGGAAACCTGCCCACGCTAATGCGCCTGGAGCAAGAATGTTTACATAAATAATTTGGTTAACCGGAACCGAGATACCTAGTACCACGATTACCGCTACGCCAAGACCCATAGCAGTTTTAACTTTCTTAGATACCGCAAGGAAGGTACACATACCTAAGAATAGTGATAACGCCATGTTCTCAACAAAGATTGAGCGAACAAATAACGACAAATAATGTTCCATGACTTACTCCTTAGGCTCTACTTGCTCAGGACGGATAGTACGGATAACCCAAATCATACCGCCGATTAAGAAGAATGAGCTGAATGGTAAAATTAACAAACCATTACCTTGGTACCAGCCACCGTTTTGAACCAGTGGAAGGATTTCGAAACCTAAAATAGTACCGAAACCAAATAGCTCTTTAATTGTACCAATAACAATCAGGATGAAAGAGTAGCCTAAGCCGTTACCAATACCATCAAGGAAGCTCATTAGAGGTGGGCTCTTCATGGCGTAAGCTTCAGCACGACCCATTACGATACAGTTAGTAATAATCAGACCAACGAATACCGACAGCTGCTTCGATATTTCATACGAATACGCTTTCAGAATTTGGTCAACAACGATTACCAACGATGCAATGATGGTCATCTGGATAATAATTCGAACGCTAGATGGAATCTGGTTACGAATTAGTGAAATAAACAAGTTTGAGAACGCTACAACGCTTGTAAGCGCTAGCGACATTACCAATGCTGTTTCCAGCTTAGTGGTAATTGCCAGTGCTGAACAGATACCCAATACCTGTAGGGCGATCGGGTTGTTGTCCAGGATTGGCCCAAAGAGGGCCTTTTTCATTTCTTTAGTATCTGCCATGAGACTTCCCTTATGAACGCCATGCTTGGTTCTTCAGGAACTGGCCGAAGCCTTGCTCGCCTACCCAGTAACGAATAGTGTTTTCAACACCGTTGCTGGTTAGGGTTGCACCTGAAAGCGCATCGATAGTGTGAGGATTGCTAGGGTTAGCATTTTTCACTACGCGAATAGCAACTTCGCCATTCTCGTAAAGCTCTTTGCCGTCCCATTTGTCCTGCCAAGCAGGGTTTTGCACTTCACCACCTAGTCCTGGCGTTTCTTTTTGCTGATAGTAAATAAGCTCGCGAACCGTTTGGCCGTCTGCATCTATCGCTAAGAATCCGTACATAAGATCCCAAAGACCGCTACCGTGAACAGGAAGGATGATACGAGATACATCACCTGCTTCGTTGCGCACTAAGTAAACACTTGCCACGTTAGGGCGACGTTGGAAACCTACATTGCTGTTAGTTACCTTTGTGCTGTACTCAGTCTGCTTAGCAGCTTTATACATGTCGTAATCTGGCGCAGGCGCTTCAACAAACGTGCCTTCTTCAAGATTAACGTAACGCTGCTCTACTCGCTCGCTGTACGTGCTTTCGATAGCGTTATTGCTCATGCCCATTTCGTAAAGGCCTGCAGCATTAAGAATGTTGCTCTTTTTATCAAGAGCCGCGTTTGTTTGCTGTAGAGAGCGAAGGCCAACAGCCGCGCCAGAAACAACAATTGAACAAACCAAACATACGGCTACTACTACACCGATAGTTTTGCCTAAAGATTCTTTCTTAGCCGACACGTGCTACCCTCCGCTTGATGTTGCTTTGTGCGACGAAATAGTCGAACAGTGGCGCCCACAAGTTAGCAAACAGAATTGCTAGCATTACACCTTCAGGGAAGGCTGGGTTTAGGACGCGGATAAGTACCGTCATGAAACCAATGAAGATACCGTAAGCCCACTTACCTTGGTTTGTGAACGATGCAGACACCGGGTCTGTCGCCATAAAGAACATACCAAACGCAAGACCACCAACAACAAAGTGCCAATGTGCAGGCATTGCAAACATAGGGTTAGTATCGCTGCCGATTAGGTTTAGCAAGGTTGCGAAGAACGCCACACCAATTGCAACACCAGCAACAATGCGCCAGCTTGCTATACGCATGTACATGATGAACAAGCCACCAAGAATAATAGCTAGTGTAGATACCTCACCTGCTGAGCCCGCGATAGTACCGATGAAGCTATCCATCCACTGCGTCATATCAGCGTAGTCTAGGTTGCCCCAAGCGGCTTGGCTAAGAGACGTTGCACCCGAATAACCATCTGCTGCTACCCATACTTGGTCACCTGAGATTTGTGCAGGGTACGCAAAGTAAAGGAAAGCACGACCAGACAGAGCTGGGTTAAGGAAGTTACGACCTGTACCACCGAATACTTCTTTAGCAATAACAACACCAAAGGTAATACCTAGTGCTACTTGCCATAGAGGAATCGTGGCTGGAAGTGTTAGTGCAAACAGCACTGATGTTACGAAGAAACCTTCGTTTACTTCGTGCTTACGCACAGAAGCGAACAGTACTTCCCAGAAACCACCAACAGCAAACGTTACTGCATAAATAGGTAGCCAGAAACATGCACCGTAGAAGAACAGGCCTAATATGCCAGCGTTTGTCAAATCACCGCCTAGTGCAGTGAAAAGCCCCGCCTGCCATATGTCAGGCAGTGTTCCTGCGCCAGCAGCAATAGCTTCTTGCGCTTGAAAACCAATGTTGTACATACCGAAGAACATAGCTGGGAATGTTGCCATCCATACCATGATCATGATGCGTTTAAGGTCAATGCTGTCACGCACGTGCGTGTTCGCTTTGTTTACCTTACCTGGCGTATAAAAAATGGTAGCCGCAGCTTCGTAAAGCGCATACCACTTTTCATGCTTACCACCCGGCTCGAAATCCGGTTCAATTTTTTCTAAATACGCTTTTAAACCCATGACTTAACCCTCTTTCTCTATCGTGGTCAAACAGTCGCGTAAGATAGGAGCGTAGTTGTATTTGCCAGGGCATACGTAAGTACACAATGCCAAATCTTCTTCGTCCAACTCTAAGCAACCCAACGTCTGAGCACCGTCAGTATCACCAGAAATCAGGTCCCTAAGCAGAAGCGTAGGAATGATATCTAGGGGCATAACGCGTTCGTAATTACCAATTGGAACCATAGAACGTTCTGAACCATTGGTAGTTGTTGTCATATCAAATTTCTTGCTACCACTTAGGTGACCTAAGTAAGCACGAGTCACTGAGTGTTGGTTTGAACCAGGCATGATCCAACCGAACAATTTCTTCTCGCGACCTTCTTTTAATAGTGAAACTTGTGTGTGGAAACGACCTAGGAATCCGTGTACACCCATCGCCGTAGTACCACTAAGTACTGAGCCTGAGATAACACGTACTTCACCGTCTACTTGCTCGCTAGCAGTTAGTTCGGTTAAGTCTGCGCCAATTACAGTGCGCACTAAGCGTGGGTTGGTTGCAGCAGGACCTGCAAGTGAAATAACACGACGGTTATCTAACTCGCCAGAGGTCAGCAATGCACCAATCGCCATTACGTCTTGGTAGTTGATGTGCCAAACCGTTTTGTTCATGCCAGCAGAATCAAGGAAGTGGATGTGAGTACCCGGTAGGCCCGCAGGGTGAGGACCACCAAATTCTTCAACATCAACTGCCGCATCGCCAGTAGCAACAGAAGCACCTGCCGCTTTACAAACGTAAGTCTTGCCACCGCTCAATTGCGCTAACGCTTTAAGACCATTTACGAAATCGTCTTGGCGCTCAGCAATTACCACTGCAGGATCTGCCGCTAGTGGATTAGTATCCATTGCTGTAACGAAAATTGAGTTTGGAACAGAGTCTAACTGAGGCGATTTGCTGAATGGACGGGTGCGTAACGCTGTCCACATGCCTGACTCTACAAGGATTGACTGAAGTTGCTCACGTGTTGCACTCGCGATCTGGTCAGCTGCAATTTTGTCAAATGTCACAGCATCGCTGCCGTTTACTTTGATAACTACAGACTGAAGAACACGTTTTGCACCACGGTTAACCTCTACCACTTCACCCGCAGCTGGCGCAGTGAATTTAACGCCAGGGTTCTTTTTGTCTTCAAAAAGTACCTGACCTTTCTTCACTACATCGCCAACTTGGACGTGCATGGTAGGGCGCATACCCACATATTCTTCTCCCAGAATGGCAACGCGCGTTGCAGCAGATGCATCAGCAATCTCCTGCTTTGGCGCTCCCTCAATTGGGAGGTCGAGACCTTTCTTGATTTTTATCATATGTAATTGCACTACTCTAATAGAAATACCCTTTTGCATGACCGCAGAAATCCTGCCTGTCAGCATGCAAAAACGCACTATTAACAGGTGTTAAACACCTTTTCGTTGTTGATTGATGGAACTTGCAATGCCGCGGTCAGCCTGTTATGAAGCCGCAACGCATAATTCCTTTTGCGGGCATTTTGTTCGCCCAATATTTATAGACCACCAGCAGAAAATTACACTTATTATTATTGTTGTGTAGCGGTAATCGCTACTGCTGTATAGGCAGAGGCAGAAAAGGCCCCCACTTAATTTCGGGATTTTAGCATTAACCCATACGTTTGTGCCACGCTATTTCAAGATAAAGGCAAATTTTTCTACAATTTAATGTAAACCTTTGGTCTTATTCATTTACATTTTTACCGCTGACACCCCATATCGGCTTGCAATAAAGCACAAAAAAGCCGTCAAATCAGACGGCTTTTGCACAGATAGCACTAGGTTAATTAATGGTAAGTTTAAGTTTTACCACTTAACCAGTGGGTCAACTTCACTGTCGTAATCAACACTGGAAATGTCAAAACCGAATAGTTTTAAGAACTCGTGGTGGTAACCTTTGTAGTCACTTAAGTCATGGAAGTTCTCTTGTGTCACCTGATCCCATAGCGCTTTAATTTTTGCTTGGGTAGCGTCGTTGGTTTCTTTGCCGTCCATGCGATAGCGATTTGCTTCATCTAGCGTAGGAGTATTTCCAAACAGGCATTGTGTGAATAAACCATGAATTTGTTCAATACACCCTTCGTGTGTCCCCTCTTCTTTCATCACTTTGTAAATAAGTGAAATATACAGAGGCATTACGGGAATGGCAGAACTTGCCTGCGTTACCAGTGCTTTTAGTGAACTTACGTTTGCTTGTACAAGCAAGTCACTGTTTTTACCAATAATAGCTGCAGCAGCGCGATCTAGGTCTTCTTTTGCCTTACCGATAGTTGCTTGACCGTAGATAGGCCATGTAAGCTCTTTACCGATATAGGTATATGCGGTGGTTTTACAGCCTTCTGCAAGCACATCGGCTTCACGCAAAAAGTCCATCCAACGCTCCCAATCTTCGCCGCCCATCACTTTAATGGTGTTAAGGATCTCGTCGTCGTTGGCTGGCTCAAGCGCCACTTCATGCACTTTATCTTTATCTGTGTCGTAAGTTTTTGTGGTGTATGCCTCGCCTACTGGCTTAAGCGTCGACTTGTAGGTCACACCAGTTTCTGGGTCGGTTCTGCGCGGAGACGCAAGGCTGTAAATAACCAAGTCGACCTTGCCCATTTCGGCTTTGATTTTTTCGATAGCTTCGTTTTTGATCTCATCAGAAAAAGCATCGCCGTTTATCGTATCTGCATACAAGCCTTTCCCTTTGGCTTTTTCGTGGAACGCCGCAGTGTTATACCAACCAGCAGTACCCGTTTTGCGCTCCGTTGGTGCTTTTTCAAAGCACACACCTAGTGTTTTAGCACCATAACCAAAGGCAGATGTGATGCGCGACGCTAAGCCATAGCCTGTTGAGCTACCAATAACCAGTACATTTTTAGGGCCTTCGCCTAAGTCACCTTTTGCTTCTACATAAGCAATCTGTTCTTCAACCGCTTTAGCACAGCCTACGGGATGCGCGTTTGTACAAATGAAGCCTCTCACTTTAGGCTTGATAACCATAATAATTTTCCTTATTTGAGCGTGGGGCTATTGTAATGCCGAAGCCACTGATAACAACTCGGAGCAGATGGAAGTGTGCCGATCTTTAATACAATTTTGTCAGCATATCGCATACATGCATTCTCACCAACAGAACATAGTAGCATCACATATTTATATTTGAAAAAGCGAAACACGAACAACCTCAGATTATGAGTGAACTGTTTGTTTACAAACTAAGCCTCAGAAAAGTAAAAGAAATAGGCTAGAAGATAGAAAGGAGTAAAAGATTTAACAAAGAAGAATACAGGTATTCACAGGAGTACCATTGGGCACTCCTGTGAAGAAATCATTAACCTAGAACGTCAAGAAGTTCTACGTCAAAGATAAGGGTGCTGTATGGCGCAATAGCCGCACCAGCGCCTTGCTCACCGTAAGCTAGGTCGTGTGGTACGTATAGACGATACTTTGAACCTGCTTTCATAAGTTGAAGTGCTTCAGTCCAACCTTTGATTACGCCGCCTACTGGGAATTCAGCTGGCTGACCACGCTCGTAAGAGCTGTCAAACGTAGTACCGTTTATAAGCGTACCGTGGTAGTGAACACGTACTGTGCTAGAAGCATCTGGTGTCTCGCCGTCACCTTCAGTAACAACTTCGTATTGAAGACCAGATTCAGTTACCGTAACTTCATCACGCTTCGCGTTTTCTTCAAGGTACTTTGTGCCTTCTTCAATAACCGCTTTGCTCGCTTCTTCTTTAGCTGCTTGCATACGCTTGTGAATTTCGCCGAACGCATCACGTAGCGTGTCGTTATCAACCTGAGGGGCTTGACCCGCGAATGCGTCTTTTAGGCCAGCTACAACTGCATCGATTGCCAAACCGTCGAAAGGGTTTGATTGCAATTGTTGACCCATTTGAAAACCAATGCCGTAACTTGCTTGGGTTTCTACTGTATTGAATGTATCAGTCACAAGAACTCCTGAAATTAAATTACAAATGCAGTACAAATTTCAAACAAAACGCTTAGTGCGAGAATGTTTCTGCATTTTCCGGTGCAAGAGTGTATCACACCACAAAATATCTTGCTTTGAGCAATGTTAACTAGGGTGCAAAAGTATCAAAATGTTGTAAATTATAACCTAAAGTGGTTAGACAAGACGCAAAGGACACAGTATGGTTAGCCCATATATTTAGGAGGATAGCATGCAAACACACTACGATGCTGAACTGAAAGATACCGTTCGATACCTTGGTAAAACCCTTGGTGAAACAATCAAAAATCAATTAGGTCAGGAGTGGCTAGACCGGATTGAAAAGATTCGAAAAGGCGGCCGAGCTTCTTATCAGGGAGACGCTACTTGTAGCGAAGAACTGAAAGAAACTTTCAAAACAATGTCTGACAGCGATTTGCTTACTGTTGGTCGTGCCTTCGCACAATTCTTGAACCTAGGTAATATTGCCGAGCAAGAATACAACGCGGCAATGAATGTTGATGCATCTATTGATGCCCTTTTCAAACACCTAGATAAAGCAGAACTTACCGCAGATAAAGTACAAGACGCGGTTGCAAAGCTGAACATCGACCTTGTTCTTACCGCTCACCCTACTGAAGTAACACGCCGTACACTCATTCACAAGCATAAAGAACTTGCTGACTGTCTTCAGGCAGTGCATCAAGCCTCGCTTAGCGATGTTGAGCGCAAAAAAATTGAAACGCGTATTGCCGATCTTATCGCGCAGGCGTGGCACACTGAAGAAATTCGTTCCGTTCGCCCGACGCCTGTTGATGAAGCGCGTTGGGGCTTCTCGGTTATTGAAAACTCGCTATGGGAAGCCGTACCTGACTTTATGCGCGAGCTTGATGGCCGCTTAAACGAAGACTACGACGTATCGCTACCGCTAGACGCGTCACCCGTACAATTTAGCTCGTGGATGGGCGGCGACAGAGACGGTAACCCATTTGTTACCTCAAAAGTAACCGAGCAAGTATTGCTGCTGGCAAGAAAACGCGCAGCTAAACTTTTCGCGCTAGACCTTGATCGTTTGCAAGTCGAGCTATCAATGTACGATTGCAACGACGAACTACGCGACAAAGTAGGCGATGCAAACGAACCGTACCGCGCCCTACTTCGCCCGCTGGTAAACAAGTTTATTGCGACTCGCGATGGCATTGCCGACTACTTGGCCGGCAAGAATCCAGACACGTCTAACTGGATTGAAAGCGACGACGAGCTTATCGAGCCGCTAATGCTTTGCTACCAGTCATTAATCGACTGCGGTATGCAAGTAGTGGCAAACGGCCTTCTACTAGATACTATCCGTCGTGCTCGTGTATTCGGTATTCACCTTCTTCGCCTTGACGTACGTCAAGATTCTGAGCGTCACGCCGACGTATTTAGTGAGCTAACTCGCTACCTAGGTTTAGGCGATTACGCACAGTGGAGCGAAGCCGACAAGCAAGCGTTCTTATTACGTGAGCTTGGCTCGAAACGTCCGTTATTCCCAGCGCAATGGGATGCATCTGACGATGTAAAAGAAGTGCTAGATACCTGTAAGGTGATTGCGAAACACAGCAAGCACGGCTTCGGTATCTACATTATCTCTATGGCAAGTGAGCCATCGGATGTCATGGCGGTTCAGCTGCTTCTTCAAGAAAGCGGTGTAGACTGGCCGATGCCGGTAGCACCACTATTTGAAACGCTTGACGATTTGAACAACTCACCAGATGTAATGCGCAAACTCCTGTCTATCGACTGGTATCGCGGTTACGTGAAGGGCCGTCAGTTCGTTATGATCGGTTACTCTGATTCAGCGAAAGATGCAGGCGCATTGGCTGCTGGCTGGGCACAGTATCAGTCGCAAGAAGCATTGGTTGCCATTGCAGAAGAGTTCGACGTAAGCCTAACCCTGTTCCACGGACGTGGCGGTACGATTGGTCGTGGTGGATTGCCAGCACATGCGGCAATTTACTCACAGCCTCCTGGCTCACTAGAAGGCGGTTTCCGCGTAACAGAACAGGGCGAAACTATTCGCTATAAGTTCGGTATGCCAAAACTGGCTAAACGCAGCCTAGGTATTTACGCCAGCGCCATTATTGAAGCCATGTTGTTCCCACCTCCGGCACCAAAAGAAGAGTGGCGTGAGCTTATTACCACCATGGCAGCGCAAGGTCGTGATAACTACCGTGCAACTGTACGTCACGATGAAGAGTTTGTACCTTACTTCCGCGTGGCTACTCCAGAGCAAGAGCTAGGTAAACTACCTCTAGGCAGCCGCCCTGCTAAGCGTAAACCACAAGGCGGAATTGAGAGCTTACGTGCTATCCCATGGATCTTCGCTTGGGCACAGACACGTTTAGTGCTGCCAAGCTGGTTGGGCGTTATGCGCGCTATTGATAGCGTGAAGACTCCTGAGAACGAGAAAGTGGTTAACGAGATGTTCAGCGAATGGCCGTTCTATCGTTCACGCCTTTCTATGTTAGACATGGTGTTCCACAAAGCTGACCCACGCATTAGCGAAGCTTATGATGAGCGCTTGGTACCCAAAGAACTTAAACACTTTGGTGAAGCATTGCGTAGCGAGCTTAAAGAAAGCATCTCTTCACTGCTGGCTATCACAGGCGATGACGACATTATGAAGAACGACCCGCAGGGTAAGGAATCGATGGAGATCCGCGCAGGATACCTTCAGCCGCTTCATTACCTGCAAATTGAGCTTCTAGATCGTATCCGTAAAGCCGGTGACGATGCGCAGAACACCAGTCTAGAACGTGCCATGATGGTTACCATTGCCGGTATTGCTATCGGCATGCGTAACACGGGTTAAGACCCGTATTAGCGAAGCGCTTGAATTGACGCAAATAGCTTTTTTATGTTGGTCGCCATTCGCTTCGCTAAGTAATAAAACGAAAAAAGCCCGCGTCATCATGAAGCGGGCTTTTTGTTACTTAAGTGTTTTTACTTACACTAAAGATAAGCACTAACAGGTAAGGTCGAAGCGGTCTGCGTTCATCACCTTTGTCCACGCGGCAACAAAGTCCTTAATAAACTTCTCTTTGCTGTCATCTTGCGCGTATAGCTCAGCATATGCGCGCAATACAGAGTTTGAACCAAACACTAGGTCAAAACGCGTAGCGGTAAACACTTCATCACCTGACGCTCTGTCGACAATAGCGTAGCTATTTTTCCCGGTCGGCTTCCATGTGTATTTCATGTCGGTAAGATTTACGAAGAAATCTGTGCTCAATGCGCCTACGTTATCGGTAAATACACCGTGCTTACTTTCGCCGTAGTTAGTGCCAATCATACGCATGCCGCCTACGAGTACCGTCATTTCTTTCGCTGTTAAACCAAGTAACTGGGTTTTATCTAGCATTAGCTCTTCAGGTTTAACCACGTAGTCTTTTTGAAGATAGTTTCTGTAGCCGTCAGCAATTGGCTCTAGTGGCTCAAAAGATTCAGCATCGGTCATGATGGGGTTGTAGCGCTTTGATGGGTCTTCAATATCAATAGGCTTCTCTTCCTCTTTAATATTGATAGGTTCCCACTGCTCGGCACCGGCTGGCGAATTTTTTCAATACCTGCACCTTCTGGATCTGGCCCTAATGCTTCGGCACTGCCATTACCGTGACATTTACCTACCGTATGACCACCGGCGGCTAATGCAACAGTTACTTCATCATTCATTGCCATGCGCGCAAAGGTTTCACGTACATGGGCAGCGGTTTTAAGCGGGTCAGGCTTGCCATTAACCCCCTCAGGGTTTACGTAAACAAGGCCCATACTTTCATAGGCAATAGTGCCTGCTAGGACAAATAAATCAGCCCAGCTCAGTTTGTTGCCGTACTTCTTTTTAATAGGCCAAAGCAAACGGCGAGCTATATCTAAGTTAACGTTGTCTGGCCACGAGTTTAGAGGCGCAAAACGCTGGTTACCTGTTGAAGCGTTACCTCTGCCACCGCAAACGGGCAGTAATCAACAACAAGAGCATTCGCTTAGCAATATTCTTCCCTCCAATCACTCAAATAGTTTTAATCATGAAAAAAAAACGTTATCTTATTTATCGACATAACAATTTCATAAAGGACTAAACATGCATTTGCTACCGGCCTTAGCTGGTTTATTGTTGGGGATTTCGACATTAAGTTTACAAGCGAAACCGCTATCACTGTCACCCGGATTGTGGGAAGGAATTAGTGAAGATGAAATGCAGTATAAACTTCTCCAAATAAACGATAGCGGCGAACATTTTCTTTATGAAATCCACATACCTTCAGGCCTGAGGTACGCCAAACGCTCAGCCTTTAGTGATGAGGATATATCCTGTAAAGAGAACCGATGTACGATCAGTACCATTATCGAAGAAGACGTAACCCGTTCGCTTACTCTGTCCCCTTACCTAGACACCAGCTTTACCGCGCTTGAATCAAACTACAATGACAATAAAGGCTTACTTTCCACTAGTTACCGACTCATAAAACAAGAATCTAGCTCAACGCCTCGCAAGTTTTTCGAGAAATACGGTACTTTGCTAAACAATGCGGAACGCGCAAACGACGAGACGCCGTACGGTTTGTGGGTGGGCATTTTACATTATTTAGATAAACCAGAATTGGCTCTTCTTCAGTTGTATGAAGATAGACAAGGGTCGCTCACGGTTTTCAGAAAAGGGGAGACGAGTGAATTGGCTGTTAGCACACAGATCTCACCGAAAAATATCTCGCTTCAATACCCTATTGTTGAAATAACCACTTCCCACGCGACTTTTGCTACCCATCTTTTCCTTATGTCTGAAGGCAATAGCGTATTAAAAGGTTACGCTTACGCTGTACATAAAGGTGTAACTTTAGATGCCGGTGAAATCAGGCTTTTCGATATCACGAAATATCTTTCACTTAACTAATACACAAAGGTCGTAACAGAACCTTTAATCGCTGGGGTGATAAGAGCTGATAATAAAGTGGAAACTTGATGTGAAGTCTGAGAACGTAATTAAAATGTAGGCTCTCCACCGCAGAGAAGCGGTGGCGAAGCCTACAGGGAAGTATTCACGGCGTGCCTACGTTCAAAGGCCCGCCAATGATACTCACCGATTAGCCGTTTACGAAGTCAACGCCTAGCTTGATGTCGCCACGTAGGCCTTCAAGCATGTCGTTTTTCGCTTTTTCTTCGAATGCGCTAAGCTCGCCGTATGGCAAGATTTCTTCAACACCGTTTGCGCCAAGGCGTACTGGGTGTGCGAAGAATGCTGCGTCGTCGCTGTCGTCAGTTTGTACGTAAGTGTACTCAACCACATTCTCACCTTGCATTGCTGCAACTAGAGATAGACAGAAGCGTGCTGCTGCTTGACCCATTGAAAGAGTTGCAGAACCGCCGCCCGCTTTTGCTTCAACCACTTCAGTACCCGCATTCTGGATACGAGTGGTTAGGCTAGATACTTCTTCGTCTGTGAACTCTACGCCTTCAACTTGTGAAAGAAGAGGAAGGATTGTAGTACCAGAGTGACCACCGATTACCGGTACGTGCACTGAAGATACGTCAACATCTTTAAGTTCAGCAACAAACGTTTCAGCGCGGATAACGTCAAGTGTCGTTACACCGAAAAGCTTATTCTTGTCGTAAACGCCTTTTGCTTTTAGCGTTTCAGCTGCAATCGCAACAGTAGTGTTAACTGGGTTAGTGATGATACCAACACACGCGTTCGGGCAGTTATCAGCTACACCTTCGATTAGGTTTTTAACAATGCCGGCGTTGATGTTGAACAGATCAGAACGATCCATACCTGGCTTACGAGGCATACCCGCTGGAATTAGAACAACGTCTGCTCCAGTTAGTGCATCAGCTAGGTCATCTTTACCGTGACCGGTTACTTTTACCGCAGTGGGGATGTGGCTCAAATCAACGGCAACACCAGGAACAACTGGCGCTACGTCGTAAAGCGCTAAATCTGAACCTGCTGGCAATTGTGTTTTCAACAACAAAGACAGCGCCTGACCAATACCACCGGCAGCACCTAACACGGCTACTTTCATACCATTTCTCCTATGGGATTACTTCACGTATTTAAACGGAACGTCACACTAATGCAACGCGGGGGAAAACTCAATCACCGGATCGTCTTATTAACGTTATTTATGGCGATTTTATCTCGATATTCATTATCATGAATGATTATGCAAAGAAATTGCGCAAAGTCTACCTGTACGGCACAATATGGGCATAACAAATAAAATTCACCACACATAAACCCTCAGAAAAGAAAAGAGCGCTAATGGCAAACGCAAAACAAGAGCAACTCATCAAGGCTTTTAAAGAGATTCTTAAAGCGGAAAGTTATGGTTCACAAGGCGAAATTGTTGACGCATTAAAAGCACAAGGCTTTGACAATATCAGTCAGTCTAAAATTTCAAGAATGTTAAGTAAATTTGGGGCTGTGAGAACGCGCAACGCGCGCGGTGATATGGTTTACTGCCTTCCCCCTGAGTTAGGTATGCCTACGGCTAAAAGCCCCCTCAAACAGCTTGTATTAGACATTGTGCACAACAACGTGATGGTCATCATAAGAACTAGTCCAGGTGCAGCTCAACTTATCGCCCGCTTACTTGACTCGCTAAGTAAAAAAGATGGCGTGTTAGGTACAATCGCTGGTGATGATACCATTTTCATCGCTCCCGCTGATGTCACTAAAATTGAAGAATTAAGACAGCGCGTAGAAGATTTATTTGAGAATGTCTAGCCAGGGCGCTAAAAGCTAGGCAACCGAAAACAAGAAACCGCATACATGATGCGGTTTCCAACTACATTACAAATTAAAACGTTCTTAAGATAGAAGTTTGATCAATGCATCGGCTGCAGGACGTGACGATGGCGGGTTTTGCCCCGTCACCAACAATCCATCTGTACAGACTTTAACAGCAAAATCATCCGCGCTTTCATACTTACCGCCCTTTTTAACTAGCTCGTCTTCAACCAGATAAGGGACTACGTCAGTAAGCTCCATCGCAGCTTCTTCGCTATTTGAGAAGCCAGTAACCTGCTTGCCATCAACCAAATATTTGCCATCTGGCGTCTTAACATCTTTTAGCACGATGGGCGCGTGGCACACAGCCCCAACGGGTTTATTGGCTGCGATAGTGTCTTCAATCAATTTAATGGAATGCGCATTATCTGATAAGTCCCATAGCGGACCATGACCGCCCGGGTAGAAGACAGCGTCAAACTCATCTGCACGTACATCTTCTAGCGGAATAGTAGACGCTATGGCGCTTCGAGCCAGCTCATCTTTCGTGTATCGAATCGAATCGTCCGTCATTGCGTCGTCTGCAAGACTATTGGGGTCAATCGGTACCTGGCCGCCCATCGGTGACGCTAAGGTGATTGTATATCCCTCATCTTTAAATGCGTAGTATGGCGCAGCGAACTCTTCTAGCCACATGCCGGTTTTCTCGCCGGTGTCACCCATAATTTCGTGAGACGTCATTACCATTAGCATACGTTTTGACATAAGCCCTCCTTGCGAGCATCTAAAAATTTATCATGTGTTTGTTCGTTCAATGGAGAGACTTAGATCATAAGCAAAGACTATGCGCGCTCAGTAACAGGTGTGTGAGATAAATCGCAGGCATAAAAAAGTGCCACTTCCAGTTAAGGAGAGTGGCACCTAACACTACAACTTGTAGTTAGTGTTTACTACTTCTTAAAAGCGGTAGTTAACACCTACGCGGATTTCCCAAAGAGAAGGACCGCGAGATACGCTCTGCTCTGGTCTTGAGAACGCGCTGTACTCGTATTGACCTGCGTCATTGAAGTCCGCAGCAATAACTTCATCACCGCCGAAGCTACCTTGACGGAAGTCACCCCATTGGTCGTTGATTAAGTTGGTCAAGTTTTCGATTACGAAGAACGCGCTTGCTGTATGACCTTCATAGAAGCCAGGTAGCTCTTGAGATACACGTAGGTCAGCTTTAAACCACCAATCAGCAGTTTCACTGTTACGCTCAAGGATCTCGCCGCGCTCAAAGCCGTTATCTTCAACCCAACGGTTGAACTGTCTTTGAGCTTCTTCCGCAGTTTGAAGTACATCACCATCACGGTTTGTCTGATCAACAAACACTACGTTCGGATCGTTTACTTCAGGAATGTAAATAAGCTGACGAGCAAATACACCATCCCAAGGGAACGCTGAGTTGTTGCTGTGAACGTAAGAGAAAGGCTTACCTTCGTTAGCCGTTGCAAACAAGTTGAAACGTGTTGCATAACCGTCAAAGAACTCTGCAGTATAACCTAGTGAGAAGTTAAAGCGGTTGCCAACAGCGTAGTCAGACGTTGCCGCAGACGGGTTGTTAGGATCGCTTGTTGCAAAGTTAGCGTAGTTTGAGAACGCTACTGCGCTTGTCATTGGGTTAGCATCTTCTGCGTCAACATAAGCGTATGAAGCGCCCATATCGAAGCCATTATCCCACTCTTTGCTTACGCCGATTGAAAGAACAAGTGAACTACCGTCATCACCTGAATCAACATTACCTAGAATGAAGTCCTGCGTTTCATTACGACCTGAGTCAATATTGGTGTAGATTGGGCGACCATCGAAACGGTTTTCACCGTTGTAAACAATGTTCGCATCTCTAACTATTGCTGAATCTTGGCGATCGGTATAGATCATGTCAGCGTTAATTAGGTAGTCATTTTCAGTTACATAGGTGAAACCTAACGCGTATTTCCACTCAGAAGGAATCTCAAAGTCTGGGTCAGTTGCGTTAGTGTTACCGTCACCATCCGTTAGGCTAGTGTTCGCTACTACGTCAAATAGCTCTTGTGGTACGTCGTAAATCGGACGACCTTGACCAGTTAGCTCTAGGTCAAACAATGAAGTAGTGCCACTTACGAAGCCATTGATTTGACGTTCACGAGTACCAATGTTCGTTACACCGTCGTTAGAGTATGCATTTGAGATCCAAACGTTAGGGTTACCACCAGAGTAAAGACCTAAACCACCGCGTAGTTCTAAGCTTTCGTTAACTGTGTAGGTAAAGCCGAAACGTGGCTGAAGAAGGTCAATACCATCTACGTTTGCAGTGTTGGCAAAACCATAACGCTCAGTGAAGTTTTCGTTCAAACGAGGCGTATCGTCAGAGCCGTATGTATCATAACGAAGACCAGCCATGATTTTGAGGTCGTCAGTTAGGTAGAACTCGTCTTGTACGTAATAGGTAGTTACGTCGAATGCAAAAGAAGCACCAGCATCCGCTGGGTTGTTTGTACCCGCAGAGTTGTTGTAGTAGATACGATCAACAAGACCAGCTTCGAAGTCAGCGATGCTGTCGAAACGGTATTCACCTACAGTTTGCTGCATAAACAGGTTAAATACGTCAGTTTCTTCGTATTCAACACCAGCCGTAATTTCGTGGTCACCCCAGAAATAAGTACCCGCTAGTTTAAAGTTAAATACTTCATAGTTAAGGTCGTTAGACTGACGAGAGTCATCTGGACCGATGTAGATAGTTCCACCGTTATCAGTTCTGATTTGCGCTTCAGCGAAGCCAGAAGCTGCGTCTAGTGACTGTTGACGGTTATCTAGGTCAGTGTGGCCAATACGAAGCTCTGTTGAAAAGTCATCAGTCCAGTTTGAGTATAGTGAACCTACAACAGTAGTTAGTTCAGCGCCTCGCTCGTAGAAGTGATTACTTAAAGAAAGTCTTGAAGAACCGCCGTCAGATTGGCTTACGCTAAAACCGTCGTTCCAGTTATATACTAATGAAGCACGGTGGTCTGCGTTAATGTTCCAGTCTAGTTTAATAAGAATTTTTTCGTCTTCAACTGGCGCAGAACCCGGTGTACCGCCTACATCATAGCCATACACGTCTTGCGCAATTTGTGAAACCTGACTGATGTCGTCTTGAGTTACACGACTACCCAGCGCGTTGTAATCATAAAGCTGAACACCTTCAAGCTTTTCGTAAGCTGCGAAAAGGAACAGGCTATCTTTAATTAGTGGAAGACCAACGTTGAAACCGTAACGTTTTTCTGTGTAGTTACCGTTGTCACGCTCTACACTGTCAACTTCGTCGCCGCGGTAAGAATCAGACGTAAAGTCGTAGAAAACACCACCGTGAACTTCGTTAGTACCTGATTTAGTTACTGCGTTGATGTTACACGCAGTGAAACCACCGTACTCAACGTCAAACGGAGCAAGCTCAACGGCTACCTGTTGGATAGCGTCGTAAGAGAAAGGCATACGCTCGGTTGGGAAGCCGTTGCTGTTAAGACCGAAGTTGTCATTCATGCGAATACCATCTAGGGTCAAGCTGTTGTTACGCGGGCTTGCACCACCACAGCTAATCGAGTCGTTGAAGCTTTCATCAACGAAAACACGAGGGTCAACACGCACGATATCACCGATGCTACGGTTAATAGCTGGTGTATTTTCTAGCGCCTCTAAGTTGAATACAGTCTGTGGGCCTGTTGCACCAAACGCTGTCGCTGTTAATGCGCTACCGCTTACAGAGATAACTTCAATATCACTTGCGTCTTCTAGCGTAAGGTTAACGCCGAATGGGTTACCTAGCTCTAGGAATACGCTATCGATAGTGGTGTCTTGGTATTCGTCAGAGTCAACTACGACTCTGTAAGGACCGCCAACGCGAAGGCCACGAAGGTTGAACGTACCGTTAGCGCCAACAACCACTTCACGGGCTGTGCCAGTAGGTTCGTGAATAACAGTAACAGATGTTCCCGCAGCAGGTGCACCTGTAGGGGTAAGGATGCGGCCTTCCATTGCAGATGACGTTTCTTGCGCCATTGCAGTGGTCGACAAACCGATTGACAGCGCAACCGCAGCCGCAATGCGACTGAATTTAGCTGATGAGCTCATGTGTGTGTTTCCCTTTTTGTTTAAAATTCTTTTTTACTCGGCCTAGTGTAGTGCAAAAAGTACTACATAAAACCTATGACTTTCACTGAACCCGACAAATTGTCGTAAAGGTTCGTGTCAAATTTATTACAATTTTACATTTTTATTTAACAGCAATCGCCCGAGGCTAGTGAGTTTGCAAAAAATTACTTGACCACATGGTCAAGTTAATTTACTTGTTATTATTATTGTCAATTTGCGACGAATAGCTGAACCTATTCTTGCCACATATGCGACTAATAAACAGCGTTTAATAAAAATCAGGTTTACCTATAAAAATTAACCATTTTTCATATAGTTAACACCTTAAAATAAATTTACCTATTGCAATAAATAACCTTAACTGATGAAATCACTATATAAATCGTTAATTCATTTGGTCGTTTTTTTGACGAATTTCAGAATTGTTGCTTCCGGAAAATGGATAATTTTTATGTTAGCCGCCATCTTGTGCGGTTCGATAAACTATTTTCAAAATTCCGTTTCTTTTAGTGACATCGCCCCTCAAACTGGTCAATATTTAACCTGCAAAACCGAACTTGTAGGAAATAATGACGTTTTTTCAGTCTATGTTACCGATGGACGCATTGCCGAAATGGCAAGGCAACGGTTGTGTAATGATGAAACGATAAAACGGCAATACGGTGAAGTGAAAGTAACCATCGGCCAAAGTGATTATGATACGTTCCGATACATTAACCATGGCGTCGTCGATTTAGCGCTCGTTAAAAGTAATGTGGTAAACGCCTTCGGCGCAGACCAAATATATGGTTTAACTAAAATTGCTTCCCACCCAGATTACTCTGCGTTCTTTATAGCGTTAAGAGAACGCCCTCAGTTATCCAAAGAATACCTATTGGGAAAGCGAATTGGGTTACTTGACTACCCTAGCAGTCGTTCAGGACACATTGTTCCTAAAACAGTTATGCAGAACTTGGGGTTAAGCGATAACAATGTAAATATCGTCTACTACAGTTCGCACCAAGAGTTAAGACGGGCCCTGCTTGCGGGTGAGATTGATATTATTTCTTCGTATTGGGCACAAGAAGACAAAGATAGCTTTTCTAGAAACTATGCCACTCCCCTTCAAGAGAGCGTAAGCGGTATGCAGTGGTTCTTAAAAATGCAAACTCAGAACACCGACTTATTCTGCGCGATGCAAAGCGTTGTGCACGAAATAGCCATGGCCCATCCTCGCCCCTATTACAAAACTATTACATTGGAAGAGGGGTGTAATTAATGGGTAATAAACAGCTCCACTTTAAGTCCAAGCCATTTATCGCATTAAATTTGGTTGTTCTAATAGCACTTCTCCAATGCATTGCGCTGACAACTCAGCTATTGTCTTATCAAGCTTCCATTCATCGAGCGCTAGACAAGGTAGAGCGCAGAATTAGTCTAGACAGTGCGTTTTTAGATGTAGGAAATAACACGTTAAATACGCCGGTTAATCAATTTGCAATCTTTCGCTATCTTGGCAGATTAAACGCTACACTCAAAGATGAAAGATACCCTGTCCTCGTAAGAGAGATACAAGGTGTGGTTACAACGAAAGAAGACTTTAGCCAGTATCCAAAACTTGTCACCACAAGCTTTAAAAACGCCGAGCAAGAAATCACGGTAGAAATGCGAGGCAAAAGCCTTTTAAGTGCACTATCGTTCAGTTGGGCTGCACTAGCATTATCAATGCTTCTTACCCCTTTCTTCGCGGTATCAAACCGAACTAAAAAGCGTCGCGCAATAGTAGAAGAGATAATTCCACCTACGCCTAAATTAGTCATCAACCTCAAAGAAAAGACAATTTCTAATGGTATCGATGACAAAGCTGTTACACTACAAAATAAACCGTTATGTTTTTACACCGCACTGGTTAAATATTGCATCGAGCACCCTGGCGAGCCGCTTCCCCCCCATAAAGACGTGCCAACTGAATTGCTCGCCTTAGCGAATAAAAGCTTCGGTCGACTGATAGAACTGGGCCATACCAAGCGTAAACGCCCAGATTTCAACGCGAACCTTGATAAAACGCTCAGTGAAGTACGCGCGGCGCTTGATGAGGTGTTCGTTCGCTATTCTAAAGAAAAAGAAACGTATTACCCACCTAGGGCACAGGGCGAAGGGTCGCGTTCGAAACAACACTCTTACGCGTTACCATCTATAAGAGAAGAGGATATTGAAATTGTTGGAAATTAACTAAAAACTGACCACTTGGAGAACTTTTTGTTATTTTTTGCTAATTAAGTAAACAGCCTGCAATACCTTGAAAATACGATAAAGTTCTAGCAAAGACCGATCCAAAATCTGATAACTTGCGAATATGGCATTGATTCGCGAGGCCTAAACGCGTATCTTTGCACCAACAAAACCAGCTTTATAGTACTATGCAATCGCCACTTATTATTGCCATTTCTGGGGCTTCGGGCTCTGGGAAGTCTCTTTTTACAAAAAATTTGTTCAACGGCTTCAGTGCCCAAGGACGTCCCGTTCAAGTGCTGCGCGAAGATCACTACTATCGTGCGCAAGATCATCTTCCCATGGAGCAGCGTGAGAAGAACAATTATGATCACCCCAACGCCTTTGAACATGAGCTTTTAAAAGCGCACTTACAAGCATTGCGTGACGGTCAACCTATCGACTACCCACATTATTGCTATAAAACGCACACACGTTTACCTGAAACGGAGCGTTTAAACCCCGCACCGGTAATAATACTTGAAGGTATCATGTTGCTAGCCCGTACCGACTTACTACCCTTGTACGACGTTAAAATTTTCATCGATACCCCACTAGATATTTGTTTAATGCGCAGAATGATGCGTGACCTTAAAGAACGTGGTCGCAGTATTGAATCTGTGGCAAAACAGTACGAAGAGACTGTTAAGCCAATGTATCATCAATTTATCGAACCTAGCCGCTTCACTGCCGACGTAGTAGTGACGCAAGGTGGCAAAAACCAAATTGCATTAGATGTGATTAAATCACACATTCAGCAAGCGCTTCTTTAAGGGAACATTACTATGGTAAGTTTACTGGGCATAGCCGTCCTTCTGGGTATTGCTTTCGCGTTATCCTCCGCAAAACGCAGTATTAATCTGCGCACTGTAGGCGGCGCATTTGCTATTCAAGCATCGGTTGGCGCCTTTGTCCTGTACTCGGAACCTGGTAAAGAAGTCTTGTTAAGCGCGACAAAATTTGTCGCCAATATTATTGCCTACAGCCAAGAAGGGATTAATTTTCTATTTGGCCCTATTGGCGACAAATCGATAGCGTTTATTTTCGCCTTTAACGTGCTTCCTGTTATCGTGTTTTTCTCAGCCCTAATTGCGGTCTTATACCACCTTAAGGTAATGGGCATTGTTATTAAGGTGATTGGTGGCTTTCTACAAAAAGCGCTAGGCACAAGTCGTCCTGAGTCTATGTCGTCAGCGGCCAATATTTTTGTCGGCCAAACTGAGGCGCCGTTAGTCGTTCGCCCATTCATCCCACACATGACCCGTTCTGAGCTTTTCGCCATTATGGTGGGGGGCCTTGCTTCCATTGCAGGCTCTGTAATGGCAGGTTACGCCGGCATGGGTGTAGAGCTTAAATATTTACTTGCAGCCAGCTTTATGGCGGCACCGGGTGGCTTATTGATGGCAAAGATCATTTTGCCTGAAACAACCAAACCCAACGAAGATTTACATGACGTAGACGCGGAAGATACCGGCTACGCCAATGTATTTGATGCAGCCGCCAGCGGCGCCGCATCAGGCATGCAGCTTGCGTTAAACGTAGGTGCAATGCTACTTGCTTTTATAGCACTTATTGCCATGTTCAACGGTCTTATAGGCTGGACAGCAGGGTTATTTGGCTATGAAAACGTAACGTTTGAAGGGATCCTGGGTTATGTGCTTCAACCTCTTGCATGGGCAATCGGCGTTCCATGGGAAGAAGCGCAACTTGCAGGCAGCTTTATTGGACAGAAGATGGTGGTAAACGAGTTCGTTGCCTATCTCAACTTCTTAGAAAGCCAAGAACAGCTGTCTGAAGCATCTCAGGCCATTATCACCTTTGCACTTTGTGGTTTTGCAAACTTCTCTTCTATCGCCATTTTGATGGGTGGAATTGGTGCTATGGCACCAACACGCAGAAAAGAAATTGCGAGACTGGGGTTAAAAGCTGTTATTGCTGCAACGTTATCAAACTTAATGAGCGCCGCGCTAGCGGGCTTTTACCTCTCTCTTGGTTAAATTTCATTAAATTAGACCAGTTGGTCAAGAAAATACTAGACTAACTGGTCAGGTTTATGTACATTACGCGCAAATTCATCGCGGGGTTGATTTGTATCAATTTCTGCGACTTTTTTCTGTAGCCCGTCTACCTTTATAATGCCGCAGTCAATATATACGGGATAAAGTTATGCAATTAGTTGCTGTAGATTACCAAGCGGACAACGCTCAAGAAGAATTCGTGAAGTCACTTCGCGAAACCGGGTTCGGTGTTTTAAAAAACCACCCTATCCAGCAGTCATTGGTTCAAGGTATTTACGATAATTGGCAGGCCTTCTTCGACAGTGAACAGAAGAATGATTACCTGTACAACAAAGGTAAACAAGACGGATTTTTCCCTCAGAGTGTTTCTGAGGTAGCCAAAGGCTTTACGAAAAAAGATATTAAAGAGTATTACCATTTTTATCCGTGGGGTCAGTGCCCAGACACACTACGCCCTCAGATTTCTCAATACTATGAGGAAGCAAATGGCTTAGCGAAAGAGTTACTAGGCTGGATAGAAAAACACTCTCCTTCAGAGGTGAGCGGTAAGTACAGTCAACCGCTAGGTGACATGATCAAAGACTCAGATCAAACCTTGCTACGTATACTGCACTACCCACCACTTAAAGGTGATGAAGAAGTTGACGCAATCCGCGCTGCTGCACACGAAGATATTAATTTAATTACTATCTTACCTGCAGCCAATGAGCCTGGACTGCAAGTACAAGCTAAAGACGGTAGTTGGTTAGAGGTTCCTTGTGACTTCGGGAATTTGATTGTGAATATCGGCGATATGCTTCAAGAAGCATCAGGCGGATATTTCCCATCAACTACGCATAGGGTTGTAAACCCAGATGGCGCTGACATGACGAAATCTCGTATTTCATTGCCACTATTCTTACACCCTAGACCAGATGTTGTTCTTTCAGAACGTCATACTGCGGGGTCATACCTGCAAGAGCGCCTTCGTGAGCTGGGCGTTATATAAATTAAGTTCCTTTTGTAGTGTTATTCTTTGCCGCAGCTAGTCTGCGGCTTTTTTTTGCCCTCGCATTAGCGACTAGCCAACGACGCTAATTTAGACGAATAACGCTGTTTTTCTTGCTCGTTCGGAGAATGCTTAACTGCGTGCTTAAGATAACGCGTTGCTTTACTCACATCACCTAGCTCATGAAATGCTTTTGCCATTCCAAACAATAGTTCATGACGTGCGTTATCAAGCCTAAGCCCTCGCTCGTAATGGGTTATTGCCACATCGGCTTTTCCAGCCTCAAAGGCCTGCTCACCTAAGATATAGTGATAAAACGGGTTATTTTTACGTTTTGCCTCTACCATTTGAGTTATCTTTAGGGCCGCATCATCTTTATTTTGATAGGTATAAAGAATCGATAAGTTTTCCCATGCCGTTAAGTTTTCATCGTCCAGTGCTAACGCATGCTTGTAGGCCAACTCAGCTTGCTCATACTCATCAACCATTCGGTACAAAACGCCCAAATTTACCCAGGTCTGCTGTAACGCAGGGGAGATTTTGGCTGCGGCTCTAAAATAGCTGTAGGCTCGGGTATAACTGTTCGCCACTAAAGCGTCAGCGCCCTTATTGTTGTAAAACATAGCTATAACCTTGTCTCTCGATACTGCCTTTCTTGGGAAGTAATTGCGTAACATTTGAGGGTCGAAATCTACATCTGCCCACGTTCCGCCAACCGAGGCTACAGGGCTTTCATTAGGTAGTGAAATACGCAAATTAATATGCCCGTTAAGCAAGCTAAATCCTTCACGGCGAGTCCAATACTCTGGGATATCTACTTCATAAAAAGTGGCGGTAAGCCCAACGTGTTCAGCTAACGCCAGAGTCATAATAGACAATGAAAGGCAATTGGCAGCGCGGTTATTAAACGTGGTATTTGCTGTAGTATTGGCACTGTTTCGATAAAGCATCCCGCGGTCAGAATGATCGAAAATGGCCTTTACTAACCCTTTCACATTTTTTCGTAAAATGCTTTTTTCATGCACGGCTTTTTCTGCAAATTGCTGTGCGTCTTCATCTAAGTAAAAAATCTCTTCGGGCGGCTCGACGGGAAACAAACTAAAAGAGGGAAAGAGGCTATCGTTTAATAATATTGGTGTAGCATCTGCCTGATTGTTATTAGTAGACGTGCACCCACCAACTACAAAACAAAACAGTATTGTTACAAGAATTCGAGCATTCATAATAGGCACCTTTTTATTTACTCGATAGCCTAAATTATAGCACTTGCAGCAAATTTTACATTTTATTTACAACCCCAAATGTTAGCCCCTCACCGCAAAAGAACGTATTTGTTGGCTTTTAAAACCGCGTAAACAAGTCGAAGCGCTGAAAATTTGGTGCTTCGCTTCATCTTTTATTGCGATCTCTTCTAATGCGCGTGGCGTAGGTATTAACGCTAACTTTTTTGAGCATTAATGTGCTCGCATTTCAAAAATATCAAATCTGCTGAAAAGGAGTTCGTATGTTCGCTGTCTATACCTATAGCATTGCCGGCCTGTTACTGATTATTTTTACTGTGTTTGTTCAAAACATCGTGGCCGCCATTGCACACAGAAGACAATCCCAGTATATCCCGGGTAAAGTTAGTGATGAGTTAAGTCATGATAGTTTTGTATTTAGAAGCCACCGAACCTTTCATAATTCGTTAGAGAACGTACACCAATTTACGCTTCCTGCCATTCTATGCATGTTTTTAGGCGCACCAACAACGCTATTAGCGTTACTAATATGGATATATGCATTATGCCGAATAATGCATATGGGGCTATACTACGCAATAGCTACGGAAAAAAACCCTAGCCCCAGAAGCTATTTCTACATGATTGGCGTGCTTTGTACAGTTGGCGTGTTTGGACTTGCGATTTTCCAATTATTTATGTAGGAACGCTGCAACTATGTAAATAATGTGAACCAAATGGTTCAATATTCAACTTATGATTAATCTACAATTGCTTCGTTGAGGAGTAATGTGTGTTATGGAAGTCATCACCCGCACTGAGGAGCGAGCGTGTATATTGAGCAAGTTGGCGAGCGTACTTTAAAAGATTGTAAAGTGCTTATCGTTGACGACCAAGCCAGCAGCAGACTTGTACTGGAAACATTACTTGAGGACACGGTTCCCTGTACTTCTGTGAGTTCAGGACAGGAGGCTATTGAGTACTGTAAGTTTCACACGCCTGATTTAATCTTAATGGACGTGTCAATGCCTGAACTCGATGGGCATCAAACCACCGCGCTTCTAAGGAGTAAGCCTTTATGCGCTCACATCCCTATCATTTTTGTTACTTCATCGAGTACCGATGAAGAAGAGACTCGGTGCTGGGACTCTGGATGCGTTGATTTTGTGGTGAAACCTGTAAATGCATGTACTCTGCGGAACCGAGTGAAATCACATATTAATCATAAGCTGAGGAACGACCTGCTCGAAAAGCTCATTTATGTAGACAAACTAACTGGTGCGTACAATCGGCACTACCTTGATGACTACCTTCCTCGGCTAGTAAAAAATGAGCTTCGAACCTCTACTCCCCTTGCCTTAGTCATATTCGACATCGATCATTTCAAACTCTTTAATGATATGTATGGCCATTTAGACGGCGATAGTTGTTTATGGAAGGTCAGCAAGACCATTAATGATGCGCTGCTACGCCCCATGGATAAGCTGGTAAGAATTGGCGGCGAAGAGTTTCTGGTCATATTGCCTAACACTGATGTGGAAGGGGCAACAGCAGTGACCGAGCGTCTGCTGAAAACTGTTTACGATTTAAATATTCCACACTCTGCATCTGAATACGGGCGCATTACACTAAGCGCAGGGCTCGCCATTAAACATGATGATGCTAGCAAAACAATCGACCATGTCATGCTGGAAGCCGATAAGAATTTATATGCGGCAAAAACATCTGGAAGAAACCAATTGAAAGCGCCTTCGGTAGTGATAAAAAGCATTTCTGAAAATCACCACGCCCATCTTCCAATCAAAAGGCAAAGCGAGTAGCTCAGCCTAATTGATATTGACCCACAGCCTTGGTATGCAGCAATGCCTTTAATGAGTCTTCGCCGGTAATCCCTAATTCGTTTAGTTGCGCAAAAAATAACTGTAACGTGGCTAACGCGTCGTCTAATGCATTGTGGGCGGGAAAGGCGGGTAAGTCTAAGCGCTGCCGACACACCGTAAGCGTAGCGCTATTATTAGGAAGAACCTGATGTTGTTTGTTTAACTGATATAGCGCCAGTTGTAGGGTATCAATGTAAATCACCTCTACTGTTTGTAAATTATTCTGCTTGAACGCTCGGTCAAGTGCCATTAGGTCAAGTTTAGCGTTATGAAATATCAGGATATTACGCTTTAGTAGTGGCAGTAAGTGACGCAGTGCTTCGTCAAGCTCCTCTCCTCTTTCTAATATGTCTTGCGTTAAACCATGAATGACCGGGCTTTGCCCTAAGTCAGCACGGGTATTAATTACGTGATATCCGCTTGATGCAAGAGAAATTCGCATCCTCTTACCTTCCACATAACCCAATGAGGTTATTTGTGTTTTAGACGGCTGCAGGGAGGTAAGTTCTAAATCGATAGCGGCAAATGAAGTCTTACCTACATAGCGTTCTCGAAGCTTTGCTTTAAACCTGTTTTTATCGAAAAACACTGAAGCGCACGCTTGTATAAACTGCTTTATCATCGCATTTAACCTACGCCGCCAGAAAACTTCATTACCATTGCCTGATTGGTTCTATCTATGGCTTTAAATGCAGCTTTAAGCTGATGTTTTTCTATGGACGATAGACTCGATATCGACACTCTATTGTCGGTCACTTTATTTTCCAACTGATGACGCCAGCGCAATCTGTTTAAGAAAAGCCAAATGTCGCGCAAATTAGTGGCATCTCGTTTTGACAGTTGAGAGCGAGATGATAATGCGTCTAAACGAGCAAGGGTATTAGGTAGTGTGATCCCGTCCGCCAATGCATAAATACGGGCTATATTATTAATTAACGCTACCGCTCGGGTTTTAAGGTCAATGACATCCTTTTCTTTTTGTTTGTCGTTTTTCGCTTTTTCATAAATAAACTTCTGAAACATCGATAACGGAACAGAAATCTCATTACTGTGTCTTGCCAGAGCAGCCAAAAACATGTTTTGTTGCATAAGAGGAGCGCGCTGTTTTTGTAGCTGCTTAAACAAGCTGACGTCACCTGCGGCGCAGCGCACGTCAAGAAAGATATTAAAGTGCATGATGGCGTCTTTTGTCGGTGCCTTTACCCAGTGCCGTGCCTCCTCTATGGCCTCGTCTAGTGACAGCCGAAGCGCGGGATTACTGGCCATTATGTTGCCATCGCACAACTTTATGCCGCACTTTGCTAGGCCATTGCAAACATATTCCGACATCTTGGAAAAGTAGTCAGCCTGCGCTTTAGTCGGGGCCTTTGCCAATAACAAGCCGTTGTCTTGATCTGAGCCCATTGTTTGATCTTCTCTTGCCTGAGAACCATACACAAGCCAAGCAAACATCATAGGGGCTTTGCCGTTGGCTTGTTGAAAAAAGCCAATCAACTTTCTTGTCATAATGTCGGTGGCCTGAGACAAAATTTTTCCGGCGATATCATAATCCCCCGCTTTTTTTGCGTGAGCAGCAAAGTAGTGAGGTAGCTGCCAGGACAGCCGAGTCAATTCATACAAGTTTTCAGCTTTACTAAGCTCGCCAATAATGAAGAGAACGTTGCCCCTTTGATGGCGAATAATATCACTCGCCGTTACCATACCTAAGGGCACCAGTGACTGATGATCGATAACGGGCAGGTGATGGATATTTTTTTCTGTCATTAGTGCTAGCGCATCAAACAAAGTCCTATTTCCAGTTATTTGCGCAGGGCTTTGCGTCATAATTTCACTTACCGGCAAATGGGTATCTAACGAAGCCGCAACCACCCGGGATCTCAAGTCGCGATCGGTAACAATGCCGGTAAGCTTGTCATTCTGTGTTACCAACAATGACGACACTTTTTGCGTTGTCATTAGCTGTGCCGCCGCTGAAATCGACGTATCTGCATTTACCGATACAGGCGCTTTTTCAATAACATCACACAGCCCTTTATATAGCCACATTGAATTAGTATCAGAAATAGCATGACTCTGCAGGGCGTTGTCTCTTAACCCATTAAAGAATTGTCGTATCGCCGGCTGCTCAAATAAGGGCGAAACAGCCGATGCATCGAAACGATAAACGAGCCCAGGGCTGTCTACACTGATACTTAACGGGAAGGAGCGCTGCTCCATGATCCCCGCATAGCCAAAGTAGTCGCCTTCACTTAAATGACGCAAAGGCGCATCTGAATCTTGAATAGAGAACTGCCCACCTTGTATAAGAAAAAGTGCGTTATTTTCTTGGTAAAGGTCGCTAACATTCTCGGAAGTAACGTAAATAAGCTCGGTGTGCTTAACTAGCTCCAATTTCTGTTCTTTATCAAGCACATCGAAAGGCGCAGACGTATTTAAGAAGTCTTCCACTTGTTTAGCCATTGCCGTCATAGCCGTCGTCCAATTTTTAAGACAAAAAAGAAAAAACCAACCTACTCACTTTCGCCAGTAGATTGGTTTTATTTGCTAAAGCCTATCTGAAGGCATTATCCATTTAGTGAGCTGACGCTTCGCCCGCACCTTTCGGGTAACGAATGCTTTCAACCAGCTCTTGGATTTCTTCAGGTGCTTCATCGGTTGCTTTAAACACTAGGAACGCCACAATGAAGTTCACCAGCATACCTACCGTGCCAATGCCCTCTGGCGAAATACCGAACCACCAGTTATCAGGCGTATTGGCTGCTGGGTTTACAAACTTGAAGTAAATGATGTAAGCCGCAGTAAAGGCAATACCTGAAATCATGCCTGCAATGGCCCCTTTATCATTCATGCGTTTGCTGAATATACCCATGATGATAGCGGGGAAGAAACTCGACGCAGCCAAGCCGAAGGCAAAGGCGACCACCTGAGCCACAAAGCCGGGCGGATTAATACCGAAGTAGCCCGCGATAACAATTGCCACCCCCGCAGCTAACCTCGCATACATAAGCTCGGCTTTATCGGTAATATTTGGCATGAAGTTTCGCTTCAACAAATCGTGAGATACAGAGGTGGAAATTACCAACAGCAAGCCTGCCGATGTAGAAAGGGCTGCTGCCACTCCCCCCGCTGCAACCAACGCAATTACCCATGCTGGTAGGTTTGCAATTTCAGGGTTTGCCAATACCATGATGTCGCGGTCAACTTTCATTTCGTTGCGCTCATCACCCGAATAGAACATCTTGCCATCGCCGTTTTTATCTTCAAAGGCGATTAGCCCAGTCTGTTCCCAGTTTTTAATCCAAGACGGCGCTTCTGCGTAGCTGGTTCCTGTCATTTCAGGGCCATTAATGGTTTCAATCATATTGACCCGAGCGAATGCCGCTAGCGAAGGAGCAGTGGTATACAAGATAGCAATGAACGCCAATGCATAACCTGCTGATTTACGTGCATCATGAACTTTAGGCACAGTGAAGAAACGAACGATAACGTGTGGAAGACCCGCTGTACCCACCATAAGTGCAAAGGTAATAAAGAATACGTCTATGGTACTTTTGGTACCGGATGTGTATTCATTAAACCCAAGTTCGACGGATAAATTATCGAGCTTTTGCAGCATATGGACGCCGGAGCCGTCAGCAAGTGTGGCACCAAACCCTGTTTGCGGCAGGATGTGGCCTGTCACCATCATAGAGATAAATACCGCTGGTACAATGTAAGCGAATATCATTACGCAGTACTGTGCTACCTGAGTATAGGTAATGCCTTTCATGCCGCCCAATACGGTGTAAAAGAACACGATAACCATACCGATAACCACACCAGATACGATGTCTACTTCTAAGAAACGGCTAAATACCACACCGACCCCACGCATTTGGCCTGCCACGTATGTGAAACAAACAAAGATTGCGCAGAATACAGCCACCGTACGTGCCGTTTGAGAGTAGTAACGATCACCGATGAAATCAGGCACCGTAAATTTGCCGAACTTACGTAAATAAGGTGCTAAACAGAGTGCTAACAATACATAACCGCCGGTCCAGCCCATAAGGTAGACGGCGCCGTCATAGCCCATAAATGAGATAAGCCCAGCCATAGAGATGAAAGACGCTGCCGACATCCAATCTGCTGCGGTAGCCATACCGTTCATCACAGGTGGCACGCCGCCACCAGCAACGTAAAAGTCGTTAGTAGACCCAGCGCGAGCCCAAATTGCAATTGCAATGTAAAGCGCAAAAGAAGCGCCAACAATAATAAATGTTAAAGTTTGAACGTCCATGCTTTACTCCTCATCTACGCCGTAGCGTTTATCCATGGCGTTCATCTTTGCCATATAGACAAAGATCAATGCAACAAATACGTAAATTGCGCCCTGTTGTGCAAACCAGAAGCCTAATTTAAAGCCAAAGAACTGAATTTCATTTAAGATATCGACAAACAGTATGCCGGCACCAAATGATACGATGAACCAAACGACTAAAAGCTTGGCAAGAAGTGATAAATTCTCCTTCCAATACGCTTTTTTGTCCTCTTCGTTTCTAAATGCCATTGTTTCACCCTCATGTCAGGTTAACTAGTTGTTATGATTTTACAATTCCCTAACGCTCGGCTTTGTTAACGTTATTGCTGTGATTCGGTCTTTATCAAATGAAAGAACAAAGCAGCAAAAGTCAAGCATCTAGGAGGTCGGCTATTACTCTAGTCCTGCATCATGAAATTCAAAATGAGACCATGGTCGTAGGTAGACCATGGTCGAAATGGTTATAATAGCAACAGCATTGTTAAATCTTCGTTAAAAGGAATGTTATGGTTTTTGGTTGGGTAACGCTTGCAGTTCTGTATCTCTTCTTACTATTTTCATTAGCGAGTTGGGGCGAAAAGAATTCACCTACTGCCCGCGCACTCACCTCTCACCCGGCTATTTATTCACTCGCGCTCGCTATTTACTGTACGGCTTGGACGTTCTTTGGAATGGTAGGCCAAGCAAGTCGAGACACATGGATTTACCTTCCCATTATGCTTGGTCCCATTTTGGTTTATGTATTGGGGTATAAGTTTATTTATAAGCTGACCTTGGTGAGTAAAAAGCAACATATCACCACCATCTCAGACTTTATTGCTTCACGTTATGGGAAGCGCCAAACCGTTGCGTTAGTAGTAACACTTATTGCTTTATTGGCCACCATTCCCTATATCGCACTTCAGTTGAAGGCCGTTGGGGCGACTTTCCAGTTGTTAACGCAACAACCAAACAGCAACGGCATTATTATTGCCGCCACCGGCTTCATTGCCGCTTTTGCTATTTACTTTGGCACACGCCAAACCGATGTCACTGAATACCGCCGGGGCTTGATGTTAGCCATAGCATTCGAATCGACCATCAAATTACTGGCTTTGGTGCTAGTGGCTGCGGTTGGGTATAGTGCATGGAAACGAACCCAGTCAGGGCCGTTTTTTGAAAGTTTTACTAATGAAATCGCCCTCTCTCAGTTTGGCTCGTTCAGCTTTATTGCACAAACGATCATGGCTGCCGCTGCAATAGTGTGTTTACCCCGCCAGTTCCACGTTGCCATTATCGACAATTTAAGCCTTGGGCATTTGCGCACTGCGCGTTGGCTCTTTCCCTTATACCTTACTGTTATTTCCGCCGTGATCCCGATAATTGCTATCGCGGGCAAAGCGATCTTCGCCAACCAAGGCATAGAGCCCGACTCTTACGTGTTATCACTGGCCGTATTTTCCGAGTCGGTACTGCTTCAGGTTATTGTATTTGTGGGCGGGTTGTCCGCGGCAACGGCGATGATCATTGTCGCTACGCTAACCCTTAGCACTATGTTAACTAACGATGTTATTTTACCTCGCATATTAGCGTTTACGGGCAACACAGATGACAAAAAGGACGTATCGAGAAAGATTCGTTTAATTCGCCGTATTGTTATAGCGTTTATTCTACTTATGGCGTTTTTATACCACCAGCAAATGACCAGCAGCCGCTCTCTTCACTCTATCGGCTTAATTGCCTTCTCGCTGGTTATTCAGCTAATGCCTGCCATTGTGGGCGGGCTGTATTGGAAGCGGGCTCATGCACACGGGGTATATGCAGGCCTAATGGTAGGCCTAGTTATTTGGGTGCTGTGGCTAGTGCTTCCCATTGTGAGCGAGCAAGTATCGCAAATGGAGCAAAACGAGTTAATCAGCCAAGGCGCCATGATTAGCTTGGCGGCAAATAGCTTTGTGTACATTTTATTTTCACACTTCGCGCCCCAGCGTCTTATCGATCGCATTCAAGCCGAAGCCTTCGTATCTCCCGCTATATCCAGCAGTAACACAGTAAAAACCCAGGCAACGAACGTAACAGTATCAGACCTTATTACTTTACTTTCTACCTTCATGGGATCTGGTCGGTGTGAGCAGTTGCTAGACCAATACCAGCACCTTAATAACTGTCAATTGAAGCATGACGACACGCCTAATGAATCCTTTTTATCCTTCTGCGAGCGTGCATTAGGTGGTGTTATTGGCGCATCGAGCGCAAAAGTGCTGCTAGACAGCGCGTTACGTGGTAAAAAAATGGACTTCACTGAGGTTATCAACTTCTTTGATGACACCACGCAGGCAATGCAATTTAATATGACCGCGCTTTTAACGTCGCTTGAAAACATGGATCAAGGAATCAGCGTTGTCGACAAGCATTTAAACTTAGTAGCGTGGAACAAGCGCTACGCTAATCTCTACCCTTACCCCGACAACTTACTCGCGGTGGGTACTCCAATAGAAAAGCTCATTCGATACAATGCCGCTCAGGGTGAATTTGGTACAGATAACGTAGATAGCGAAGTTGAAAAACGTCTCTCACATTTGCGCTCGGGCATGCCTCACCGCTTTACCCGCCAGCGCAAAGATGGCCGAGTCATTGAAATGGTCGGCAACCCGCTACCTGGTGGCGGCTTCGTAACAAGTTTCAACGACATAACAGGGCATGTGGAAATTCAGCAGGCTCTAGAAGAGTCGAATATAGATCTTGAAGCGCGAATTAAAAAGCGTACTGAAGAAGTGCACTCAATTAACGCCGAGTTACGTCTTGAAATTGAACGTCGTTCTGAAGCAGAAAAAGAGCTGATAAGAGCAAGAAAAGCGGCCGAAGATGCTAACGCCAGTAAAACCCGGTTCTTGGCGCTCGCCAGTCACGACGTTCTGCAGCCTTTGAACGCGGCAAAGCTTTATGTCAGTGCGCTAGAAGAGCAAGAGCTACCCGAATCGTCCCACGCCATTATTCAGAAACTTGGACACAGCGTTACGTCGAGCGAAACACTGATTGGTACACTGTTAGATATTGCACGTTTAGATCAGGGCGAGATGAAACCGGATATTGAATCTATTGATATTACGGCACTACTTTCCCCGCTGATAGACGAAATGGCCATGCGAGCCAAAGAAAAAGGCTTGGGCTTTAAAGCCATTGTGCGTCCCTGCTGGGTTAGAGCGGACAAAACCTACTTGTACCGAATTACTCAAAATTTGCTATCAAATGCTGTGAAATATACCGAAAAGGGACGGGTTCTATTTATTGTAAAACCAATAAAAAACACCGTTCATTTTAAAATTCTCGATACGGGCATAGGTATATCTGCCGATAAAAAAGACAGTATCTTCGGCGACTTTTTCCGTGCAAACGAGAGTAAAGAGCACGGTTTGGGGCTGGGCTTAGGGGTAGTAAGGCGCCTAAGCCTTCAACTAAACAGCGATATCCAAGTCATGTCACAAATAGGTAAAGGCAGTTGTTTTACGTTTACGCTCGAGAAAGCCGAACCCAAACGGGTATCGAGTATTGTATCGAAACCTCGCGGCACCACCTTCACGGGTATGGACGTTCTGTGTGTGGACGATCAAAAAGAAAACCTTGATGCCATGAAAACCCTTTTGCAAAAGTGGGGGATTAACGTTGCCCTTGCCAACAACTGGGATGATGCACTAACCCTGTGTAAGACAATTCAGCCGCAAATTCTGTTAATGGATTATCAGCTTAGCCACGACAGCGAGAAAAACGGATTAGCGCTGATAGAGGAAATTAGGCACAGGCTTAACATTGTGGTGCCAGCCGCTTTGATAACCGCAACCCCCGATGAGAGCTTGGTCACACAATGTAAAGCGCAGGGCGTAAACTTTTTGGCAAAGCCACTTAAACCCGCCAAACTCCGTGCCCTTCTTCAAAGTATGACGCGCTATATTAGGGAAGCAAAAAACGTTTAGCTTTAATTGTGGGCACCTTTAGTTACGAATTAGAGAAACTCTTCGTGAGCTTTACTATCTTCTGTTTTCACAACAGCGGTTTCACTCGAAGATTTTGCCACTATCTTACCCATTGAGCCCCATTTTTGTTTAGGGTTCAGCAACACTGGGCGAGTAAGAATTAAATTATTCGGGTACATCAGTGTTTCACGCTCTGCTGTAACCAGGCGTGTACTAAATGGGCCCACGTCAGCAATAATTCCTTCAATATAGTTATCCCCGTCAAGCACGCGAACATAGTTCCCTCTGCGATAAGCCACATTCGTCAACAAAATAAAATAAGCGGTAATGTTACTAATGAGTGACCAGCTGGCAAAAAGCGCGACACCTGTTACCGTAATAATGGACGTGGACAGCACCAACAAGCCTGAAAAATCAATTCCCCACGCAAGCAAAAGGAGCGCAAGAGAAACAGTGGCAACGATAACCCGCGCGGCAAACAAGCCTTTAAGGGCACTATGGGATTTAAGCTTAGACTTTTCGATATTGCTTTCTAGCTTTGGCAATAATTTGCGAGACATGCCCAAATAAAACAACAGCACCACGCCACTCCACACGGCATTTGACTGGTATTGCGTCAACCACGTCAAAAACCCATGCCACCATTCATTCATCACAGTAAACCCTTAATTTTTATAGCGCTATTTATGTCAAACGCGCGAAGATTGCCGACATAAGACGCCGACGCGTCTTCATGCTAACGTGAATAACTCACGAGTTCATGCATTAAAAGCAATCGACACAACAAGAATTATTCGTAAGACAGTGTTAAATACTTCTATTAGTATGCGCGCAAAATGACGTACCTAGTGATGCCTGTCGCATTATATTGTTCTCGCTTGCTCACAGCGTGCCCGTTGAGGGCAAAGAATGAGGGCAAAGTGAAAGTGATAATACACCATCAATAAAAACGACACCTCGCATCGACAGAGTGTGATATTCACGCTTTAATAACACTAGCTGGGTCAAAAAAACGACAACTTTTAAACTACAGGTTTTTATAATGCGTATTGCAATTCTTTCAAGAAACCCTCGCCTTTACTCTACTTCACGCTTAGTTGAAGCCGGTCAGGCTCGAGGGCATGACGTTGACGTTATCGACACCATGCACTGTTACATGGATATCACCAGTGCGCGTCCATCTGTACGCTACCACGGTAAAAAACTTCCCTATTACGATGCGGTTATCCCTCGTATTGGAGCGTCGGTGAGTTTTTACGGTACGTCGGTAGTGCGCCAGTTTGAGATGATGGGGACGTATAGCCTTAATGAGTCGGTCGCGATTAGCCGCTCTCGCGATAAGCTGCGTTCCCTACAACTTTTATCACGCAAAGGCATTGGCATGCCTAGAACGGGGTTTGCTCACCACCCAGATAAAATTGACGATGTTATTAAAACTGTAGGCGGCGCACCGGTGGTGATTAAGCTTCTAGAAGGTACCCAAGGTATCGGTGTGGTGTTGGCAGATACACAGAAAGCGGCAGAGTCGATCATCGAAGCATTCATGGGGTTAAACGCCAGTATTCTAGTGCAAGAGTTTATTAAAGAAGCAGGCGGAAGCGACATTCGCTGCTTTGTAGTGGGCGGCAAAGTGGTCGCGGCGATGAAGCGCCAAGCGGCACCGGGAGAATTTCGCTCTAACCTTCACCGCGGTGGGCAAGCAAGCTTAGTGCGCTTAAGTCCCGCTGAGCGAAAAACGGCAGTCGATGCGGCGAAAACAATGGGTCTAAATTGCTGTGGGGTAGACATTCTGCGCTCAAACAATGGCCCGGTCGTCATGGAGGTCAACTCGTCGCCAGGATTAGAAGGTATAGAAAAAGCCACCACGAAAGATGTGGCCAGCATGATCATTGAATTTATTGAAAAAAGTGCAGAGCCGCATAAAACCAAAACCCGAGGAAAGGGCTAACCCTTTTTTACCTTTGCTTTGCAATAACCTACTTATAGGAAAACGTGAGTGGTAAACGATGTGCTAACAATTGGGGGTGAGAGCATTGCCCCTGGCGAAACAAAAAAGATTGAGTTAGAAATGCCGCCGCTTTATACGGCTACTAACATGAGCATTCCGGTGTATGTAAGACGTGGAAAGCGACCGGGCCCTACTATGTTTGTAAGTGCAGCCATTCATGGCGATGAACTAAACGGGATAGAAATCGTGGGGCGTTTAATTCGTTCAAAAGCGATTGAGCGCATTAGGGGTACATTAATTGCGGTACCTATGGTTAACGTATATGGCGTACTCAATCAGTCTCGCTATTTACCAGACCGACGGGATTTAAACCGCAGTTTTCCAGGAAGCAAAAAAGGTTCTTTGGCCGGCCGTTTAGCGAACTTATTTTTTAAAGAAGTCGTAAGCAAGTGTGATGTAGGAATAGACCTTCACACTGGTGCAATACACCGCAGTAACCTTCCCCAGATTCGCGCCGATTTAGACGATGCAGCCGTGCTGGAAATGGCCAAAGCATTTGGTGTTCCTGTGTTACTCAATGCAGAATTACGGGACGGATCATTGCGAGAAGCGGCCAGCGCAAACGGTGTTAAAATCTTACTTTACGAGGCCGGGCAAGCACTGCGCTACGATGAGTTCTCTATACGAGCAGGTGTAAAAGGCATTATTAACACCATGCGTCATTTAGGCATGCTCAATAAAAGCCGCAGTAAGGGTCATAGCATTGAACGTTTTATCGCCAGACAGAGCGGCTGGGTTCGTGCCCCGGAAAGCGGGTTTGTTACGCACTTAGCACAACTTGGCGATCATGTGGAAAAGGGTGACAAGCTGGCTATCATTGCAGACCCGTTTGGCAACTATCTAGATAGTATTGTAAGTCCTGCAGAAGGGGTCGTCATTGGTAAACAAAATATTCCACTCACTCAAGAAGGTGAAGCGATTTATCACATTGCATACTTCTCTGAGCCTGATACCGTTGCAGAACACGTAGAGTTATTGCAAGACAATTTATTGCCACAAGAACAAGACCCTGGTTTATAAAATTGGTATAACAATAAATGAACAATAAAAAAATCGTTGGTGCGGTAGAGCTGTGTGACCTACCCAAACTTGCTATTACTGACCTGAATGTGCGCGTGGATACGGGCGCAGCCACGTCTTCGTTACATGTAGACAATATCGAAGAATTTGAGCAAAACGGTGAGCTTTGGATTACCTTCGATATCCATCCAGATATTCACAACGTTGAGCGAGTGGTGCGCAGAGAAGCGCGAGTGGAGGGAAAGAAACAAGTCAAAAGCTCTACGGCTACACGGGAAAAGCGCTATGTGATAATTACGCCTATAATAATGGATGGGTACCAGTGGGATATACAGTTAACCCTTACTGACCGCTCTGAAATGACGTATCTTATGTTACTTGGACGCGAAGCAATGAGCGGGCATTTTATTGTCGACCCAGAGCACGATTTTTTGCTTACGGGAAGAGACTAATTATCACCGCGCGTTGAAAGGCCAGACGATAGGTGGTGGGCTTCACCGGAATAAATAAAGTGAACTTTATGGACATGTGGACTAAACAACTAGGGTGGGTCGCGTTACTACTAAGTACTGTGACGTCTTTCACTATTAGTGCTCAAGAAGTCGTGGCGAGTAAGGTTCAAAGTGAGCTACCCCACACTGTTATTCGGCTGCCAAATGTTCATCCCGGCAGAGATGCCGTGTACGCGTATGCAAAAACACTTTTAGCAGAGTCGTTACGTGTTACAAAGGCCCAATATGGCACATTTGAGCTTTTAGTCAGCGACCAAGAAACAGCGCAAGAGCGTCAATTGCGAAGCCTTGAACACAATATGCTAGACGTAACCTGGAGTGTGACCTCTAAAGAACGGGAACGTCAGTTTTTGCCTATCCGTATCCCTATTATGGCCGGGCTTTTTGGTAAACGAGCTCTATTTGTAAAGGCAGGTGACACTCGATTAAAAGGCGTGGAAACCCTTCAGGATTTACAAGCTTTCAGAGCCGTCTTGGGCTATGACTGGCCCGATACAAAAATTTTTCGCGCCAACGATATCCCAGTATTAGAAACCACATACCGCGCCTCTTTCCGTATTGTATCGGAAGGCTTTGCAGACATGTTTCCTCGTAGCGTAATGGAAATTCAAGAAGAGGCCCAAGATGATACCCTTTCACGTGATCTCGCCATAGATCAAAACCTTATCATTGCTTACCCAAGCCCCATATTTTTCTTCGTAAGTAGCGATAACCAAGCGTTGGCTAACCGTATTACCGAAGGTTTACTGACTTTGTTTGAAACGGGTAAATTTCAGGCGCTATTAGTGGCAAATGCTAATTTTAAGCAGGGCATGTCGCTTATTGAAGAGCGAACCGTGATAGGCATTGAAAACCCATTTTTGAGTGAACAAAGTCGTTTGGCGCTAGAGAAGTTTCTTCCCGAGTTTTCTGCGTCAAAGCCTGTAGATGATTTTGAGGCTACTGAGATGGTGGTTCCAGTTCAAGTTGAGAAGCAATAAGCACCGCCTGCGTGCGATTGTTTATTCCTAGCTTTTTGAAGATAGCCGTAACATGGGCTTTCACGGTAGCCTCAGCAATATCTAAGTTAAAGCCAATTTGCTTATTCAACAACCCATCTCGCATGTAACACAATACTTTGTATTGCGATGGGGTAAGCGATGCTACCTTATCTGCTAACTCAGAAAACGCTTCGTTCACTTCATCAACATTTTCACTTAAGTTTTCAGGTAACCATACGTCGCCATCTAAAATCGCTTCTACGGCATTAGCAATGTCTTGTGCACTGGCAGTTTTAGGGATAAAGCCAAGTGCGCCAACGCTAATTATTTTCGAGATAAGGGTGGTATCTTCGGTTCCCGACACGACTGCAACGGGAAGTTCAGGAAAGAGTTTACGAATGTGCAATAAGCCGAACAAATCATTGCTGCCCGGCATATGCAAATCGAGTAACAGCAAATCGATATCCTCGTTATTAAGAATATCGACCGTGGTGGTTAAGTCGCCAGCCTCTTTAAGCGTTAAGGCTGGCAATGACAACGATAACGCGCCTCTTAGTGCATCGCGATACAGCGGATGATCATCAGCGATTAGAAGGGTTATCATTGTCTATATCCTTAGTTTTACTTATTTAGACGTTCCTCTATCAGTGTATCAACAACCGACGGATCCGCCAATGTAGAAGTGTCACCTAATTGCTCGTGCTCGTTAGCCGCGATTTTTCTAAGAATGCGGCGCATAATTTTACCCGAGCGGGTTTTGGGTAAACCGTGTGACCACTGAATCATATCGGGCGTGGCTATTGGACTAAGCTCTTGGCGTACCCACGCTTTAAGCTCTTTGGTTAGCGCTTCGTCTGCTTCAACCCCTTCATTTGGTGTCACGTAAACGTAAATGCCCTGCCCTTTAATATCGTGAGGAAAACCTACTACCGCAGCTTCCGCCACTTTAGGATGAGCAACCAGCGCACTTTCAATTTCTGCGGTGCCTAGGCGGTGACCTGACACGTTTAACACGTCATCTACGCGGCCAGTGATCCAATAGAAACCATCTTCATCACAGCGGGCACCGTCACCGGTAAAGTACACCCCTTTGTATGCACTAAAATACGTATTGATAAAACGCTGATGGTCGCCGTATACCGTGCGCGCTTGGCTTGGCCAACTGTCTTTAATCACCAAGTTACCTTCGGCCGCTCCCTCTAACTCTTTGCCATCTGCATCAAACAACGCCGGCTGAATACCAAAGAAAGGACGACTGGCTGAGCCTGGTTTTAATTCCGTCGCACCGGGTAGTGGTAAAATCATGTGACCACCGGTTTCGGTTTGCCACCACGTATCGATAATGGGGCAGCGGCCTTGACCAATCACGCGGTGATACCATTCCCACGCTTCAGGGTTAATCGGCTCACCCACGGTGCCAAGTAAACGCAGTGATGATAAATCGCAACCTTCAGCGGGCGCATCGCCGTGAGCCATTAGCGCACGAATAGCCGTAGGCGCAGTGTAAAGGCTATTTACTTTGTACTTCTCTACCACTTGAGCAATGCGCTTAACATCTGGGTACGTCGGAACCCCCTCAAAAAAGACTTGCGAAGCGGCGTTAACCATAGGGCCGTACACCATGTAGCTGTGGCCTGTAATCCAACCCACATCAGCCGTACACCAGTAAACATCATCGTCTTTATAGTCGAATGCATATTTAAAGGTCATGGCAGAATACAACAGGTACCCCCCTGTGGTATGCACCACGCCTTTGGGCGTTCCCGTTGAACCTGATGTATAAAGAATAAATAGCGGGTCTTCCGCGTTCATTACCTCTGGCTCACACTGGGCAGACATGCCGTCTACGGCATCTTGCCACCACACATCATGCTTTTCGTTCCAATCAACGTCACCACCAGTAAGTTTATGGACCAGTACGTGAGTAATCGACGGGCATGCATCGCCTGCCAGCGCTTTATCTACATTCGCTTTTAAGGGAATGCTTCTTCCAGCACGGCGTCCTTCATCAGCCGTAATAACGACTTTTGCACTGCTGTCGTTAATGCGATCGGCAATGGCGTTTGGCGAGAAGCCGCCAAAGATCACCGAGTGAACAGCCCCTATTCGGGCACAGGCAAGCATAGCGTAAGCCGCCTCTGGCACCATTGGCATATAGATAGCTACACGGTCACCTTTTGCTACGCCCATGCCTTTCAGTGCATTCGCTAACTTACATACTTCGTAGTGCACTTCTTGGTAGGTAATATCTTGACTATCTTCAGGAGAGTCACCTTCCCAATGAAAGGCAACCTTAGTGGCATTATTAGCAAGATGGCGGTCGATACAGTTATAGCTGGCGTTTAGCTCACCGTCTTCAAACCATTTGATAGACACGTCGTTTTCACCAAAATGCGTGTTTTTAATTTTGGTTGGCTTTTGGTACCACTCAAGAATAGACGCATGTTCGCCCCAAAACGCTTCGGGTTGATCTATAGATTGCTTGTACATTTCGTCATATTGCGACGCATTAAGATGTGTAGACTGAAGGATATTCTCAGGTACAGGATAAGTTTTGCCGGCGGTCATAAAGATTGCCTCCAATATCAATAATGTAAAATTCTTGTTGTATGGTGAAACACTCTAGCCATTCACTCACAAAGCAAAATGAGACTTTGGTCTTAACAACCTCCTACTTAGGTTCTCGTAACGAAGAATTAGTGTAAAAATACTGCGACTATAGTCTTATGCGACCATAGGCTTATTTAATTTTGAAATAATACGTACACAATCAGCAATGTTAACGTTGAATTTACATTTATTTAACCACATTTTGGAACAGACACGATGAAAGCTAAAATAAAAAATACGGCTACCGCGGTAGCATTGTGCCTAGCGGCATCTAGCGGCGCGGCGCAAGCAGCAACAATCGGCGACACAAGTGTGAAATTCACAGGCTATATCAAAGTCGATGCGATGGTAAGCGACTACTCTGACGGCACCATTGCCTCGGGAAGCGTAGGCCGCGACTTTTACATTCCTTCACTAACTCCGGTTGGTGGCGTTGACGAAGACCCACAATTTGATGCCCACATCAGAACCTCACGATTCCGCTTTGCAACGTCAACGCCTACGGCTGAAGGCGATACCATAAACGGTGTATTCGAACTCGACTTCCTTGTAACTAGCGGCGGTGATGAGCGAATCAGTAACTCCTACACTCCGCGAGTACGCCACGCGTACTTAACTTACAAGAATTGGTTGGTGGGCCAAACATGGACGACCTTTATGGACGTAGGTTCATTACCAGAATCACTTGATTTTATTGGTACCACTGACGGCATCACCTTTGCCCGTCAAGTCATGGTGAGATACACCAACGGCGGGCTGCAGATTGCGTTAGAAAATCCTGAGTCGACTATCACCCCCTTGGGAGGTGGCGGCCGTATAACAAGTGACGATAGCAGCGTGCCTGATTTAGTAGCAGCTTACACGTCCAAACAAGATTGGGGTTATGTAAAAGTGGCAGGCTTACTTCGCCAGCTTTCCTACGATAACGCCGCAGGAATTGATGCAGATGAAACCAGCTTCGGCGTATCAGTTACCGGTAAATACAACTTGGCAAATGGCGATGACATCCGCTTCACGTTCAATTCAGGTAAAGGTCTAGGACGATATTCAGCCCTTAACGCTGCCAATGGCGCTGTACTGACAGAAAGTGGCGACCTTGAAGCAATCGACTCTACCGGTTACGGCATTGCGTATCGCCACAAGTGGAGCGATAAAGCGCGCAGCAGCATCATGTTTTCAGCATTTGAGGCTGATAATGACGCAACGCTTACGGGGATGGCAGTAACCGAAAGCACATACAGTACACGCGTTAACTACTTATACTCGCCAACAAAAGCACTGACCGTGGGCGCAGAGTACGCATTTGCTCATCGTGAAGTTGAAGCAGGTTTAGAAGGTGATATGAATCGCTTCCAAGTTTCAGCGAAGTATGCGTTTTAATTCAGCCTTTCAATAGACCCTATGAAAACGGCGCCTGCGCCGTTTTCATCATTCCCTCGACGTACTACATCGTAGTAAAAATAATCCCCAATGGCATGATAAAGAACAAGCCACCTATGTAGGCTGCTCCATACATTTTACGCTCTGCTGCTATAACAGATAATTGATAGGAAAGGTTAAGCGGAATGTTACGCAATAGCGGAAAGCCGTAAATAAGCGTTACGCCCAGTACATTGTAAATCAGATGAACAAAAGCAATTTGTAATGCAAACCCACTATTTACTCCCACTACGCCTAGTGCCGCGATTAGCGCAGTAATGCAGGTACCAATATTGGCACCTAAGGTGAACGGGTAGATGTCTTTTGCCTTTAGAATACCGCTGCCAACCAAAGGCACCATGAGCGATGTGGTTGTTGATGACGATTGCACTAACACAGTCATTACCGCACCTGATGCAATGCCGGAAAGTGGCCCTTTACCAATGCTAGTATGCAATAGCGCTTTAGCCTTCCCCACCATGAGCGATTTCATAATTTTGCCCATATAGGTGATAGAAAACATAATAAGCCCAATACCCAAAATAATCTTAGCCACGCCAGGGTAAATAGAAGGCAAAAATGAAAATACGTGGGTAGCAAGGTCGGTAACAGGTTGGGTTGCCACTTTTATTGGGTTAACACCATCAACCCCAATGGCTTGTCCGGTATGAAAAATTGCGACCATTTGAGCGCTTAAATATTCCAAAATACCAAATGCCATTTCTAAGGGTAAAAATATCAGCACTGATAACACGTTAAAAAAATCGTGTATGGTGGCGGCGTTAAAGGCCCGTTGAAATTCTTCTTTTCTTGCTACGTGGCCTAGGCTCACCAGGGTGTTAGTAATACTTGTACCAATATTAGCTCCCATCATCATGGGTATCGCAATAGTAATAGGTAAACCACCGGCTACCATGCCCACAATAATAGACGTGACCGTACTAGAAGATTGAATAAGTGCAGTGGATACCATGCCAATAATTAACCCCATCACAGGGTTAGAAGCGAAGCTAAAAAGCGCTTTGGCATGATCGCCAGTGGCAAATTTGAACCCGCTGCCAATCATACTAACAGCAAGTAACATAACGTAAACTAGGAGCACTAAGAGTAACCACTGACGCCAATTATGTGTTTTTTGAAGGGCGTCGTTCTGGGCTAGCTGTGGGTCGGTCATTGACATAATACGCACGGTTTAATACATGAAAAGGCCATAGTATGACGTGCGTATTACACAAAAATGACGGGAGTACGCATGCCTCCCGCCAGTTCTAATGGGCTATGAGGGGCTTAGAAGCCCATAGGATATTGCCTTAGCACACTGTGAACGTCATCTAAGGTTTCTTGAGAAAGCGATAAGTCGAACGCATCAATATTCTCTTTTAGCTGGGGCATCGTTGTTGCGCCGATAATAGTAGAAGTGACGCCAGGGACCTGCTGACACCAGGCTAACGCAAGTTGAGACGGCGTAATTCCGGCCTTTTTGGCAATCTGCATGTACTCAGCGGTGGCAGCCTGCGCCGGCGGCTTATCTCTAAATAGTCCCATTCGCTGTGCTAATGTCCACCGGCTTCCTTCAGGACGCGCCCCCTTTTGATATTTACCGCTTAACATTCCCGTTGCTAAAGGCGACCAGGGCAAATAAGCAATATTCTCTAGTTCACACATTTCTATCAGATACGGCCAATCTTTTGCGTGAAGTAGACTAAATTCATTTTGAATGGAAACAGGAAGTGGGATATCCATTTCATTACATAGCATCAAAAATGTGTGAATTCCCCATGGCGTATCATCCGACAATCCCCAATGCCTTATTTTTCCTTCATCAAGGGCGCGCTTAATTCCGGTTAGTATATCTCGCATACCATCAAGTTCTTGCTCCCTATTGGTCTTCGTAGGGTTCGCGCCATCAGGCCAGTGCTTACCAAAGTGAGGGGTGACTCGATTAGGCCAATGAAGTTGATAAACATCGATATAATCGGTATTCAGGCGTTCTAATGAATACGTTAACGCATTGGCGATTGCATCGGCGGTAATAGGCCCTGCATTGCGAATATACTTTAAACCGCTACCTGCAATTTTAGTCATCAGTACAATATCAGCGCGCTTTGACGGGTTGCGCGAGAGCCAATTCCCGATCACGCGCTCTGTATCGCCGTACGTATCAACATTGGGCGGCACTGGGTACATTTCTGCGGTATCGATAAAATTAACGCCTTTATCAAGGGCGTATGCTAGTTGCTCATCTGCGTCTTGCTGAGTGTTTTGAATACCCCATGTCATTGTACCTAAACACACGTCAGACACTTGTAAATCGCTAGTTCCTAAGCGGTTAAACTTCATTTTGCTTCTACCTTTTAATGCAATAATGAGTTGACCGCTTACATTAGAAAACCTTCGTTTAAGAACTGCGGGCTTTTTTAGTGGCCAACTCGGCTTCTACACTGGCTAGTCGTGCCTCGATATCTCTCTTTGACTCAACCATTTCATTTGCCAGTTCAGCAAGTGATTTCAACTCTGCAAACCCTAACTTTCTTGTATCAATCATCTGATACTGGCGCTTACAGCGATAAAAGAATGTTAGAAAGTTAACAAAAGCGCGATGAAATGTCGCAAAACTCTTGATCAAAACAAGAATTAATACGACAGACGTAAGCGCTGCTATACTAAGACTGTAAATACGCACCTGCCCTTCTTGTTGTTCAATAACAGGTTGAAGTGCGGCATCCACACCTTTTAATTGCGTTTCAACATTATGCGCGCTTTGTCTAAATTCATTTCTTAAACCTTCGTTATGAGTGACACCTAATGTAATAACGCCGTCAACAAGCCCTATCAGCGCTTCGCGATACTGCACTATAGTGCCACGTACTGCAGGGTCATTTTGGTATTTAGCAGAAAATTGTGCACTCATATCTTTTATTTACTTAGCGTAATAGCCTTCTCGGGTGATTTGAAAGTTGCGCGTGGCTAACTGCATAGTAGTGAGCTGTTCGATTGCTTGAGCTTTTTGCGCAAGCGGCCCCTCAGCCAAAGCATTCTCTAGCGCTAAGATACGGCCTCTCAACCCGTCGTTTTGTGTTAAACCAATGCGCTCTTGAACAAGTACCACCTGCTGAAATGCACCACTGTATGCCTCAATTGATGTAGAGAGGCTTTCAACATCAGCCACGGGCAATTTATATTCATTGAACAAGGGAATAAGCGTAGTTAAACGCCCTTTGAAAAGATAAGACTGTTCAAGAAAGTCATCGAAATAAGATGTATCGTGACGTAATAGAAAGTCTTTTTCATGCCTTCGCATTTGAAGTAAATCCTGCCCCATTCTTAGTAGAACATCTCGCTGCTGATTTAAGCTAATTAACTGCTGCGTAAAGTAGTGTTGGCTTACCACCAACACCCCCATACCTATCACGCATATCAGGGTCATTAACACTAGCCTAGATTTAATTGAATCGAATTTCATGACTCACTCCTCTGGGGAGAAAAACGAACACCAGGAATATAAACAAAAACTAATAAAACGCAAACAACACATTAACATACGTCACAAATATAGATGTTTAATACGCGTTTTATCATTAAACCTTTGTAGCATTTTTGAACGTTCTGCTGTTACTTTAGATATTGTCACCAAAAGAGGAAGCTGCAAAAAAATAAAAAATGCAGCAAATAACGATCTCATAGTGAACCCACTTCTATATTCTTATGGGCTTAGTATTGAACTAGCTGCATAGAATACAAATAGGGCGTTCCCCCCTAGTTATATTCTATGCTATTTAATACGGTTGATTTCATCGAGGTTCTCACAGCTGTACTCCTACATGAAGGTTGGTACGAGGTTTAGGGGCTTTCACTTCTACGCATACTTGGTCGCCGTAATAGTTGTCAGCGTAATTGCACTGCGTACGAATAGGTTGATTAATAGTGGAGGAAACACGGTGGCTATTCGCCGTTGTTAGCCTTTTTAATAGTGTGCTCATATAGCTCTCCTTGTTAAGTTGAAAGCATTATTATTGATTGAGTAAAACTATTAAAACGAGATAAGTTGATTCAGTCGATAGACTTTAAAGATTATAAAGATGCTAGTTAATCGAATTTATTTATGAGCGAAAGAAATGTGGGCGTAAGCGTTGGGAGGGGTTACGCGTAGGAAAGCGTTGAGCTAATGTAAAGTACTATAAGGAGCAGCGTTTATTTATAACGCTGCTCCTACACCTTCTAGAGAAAAAACCTTAAGCATCTAGCCATGGGCCAGTAATCGCCAACGTTTTAGTAGGTGAGTAAATATTGACGAAAAGTGTTTTGCCGTTAGGCGAAAAGCACGCACCAGCAAGCTCAGTTTGCGCATGTAATTTAGCAAAGTTGTACACTTCTCCGCTTGGCGTAACACCGCGCAAATGGTTATCGACAATGTCGGTGTACTGGTCTTCACACACCAATAAATGCCCGTTTGGACACACCGTTAAATTATCGCCAAAGTTGTACAGGTTCTTATCTTCACTTTCTAAAAACAGCTGAAGCTTGTCTTGTTTTCCATCTGCAGATGGAACAAGCTTCATCACCTGACCTAGCTGCTTTTGCCCGCCATTGGTACAGCAGAAATAAAGCTCATCTTCGCCCCAATGTATGCCTTCACCACGAGCGAAAAGCGCAGCACCTTTATCATGCCCTTGCACGCGTAAATCATCACTAGGGCTTTCTGGGTTGTCTAACGCGACCCACTCGACATCGAACCATGTAGCTACTGGCATATCGTTGTCATTCCAGTTACGTGTATCGAACTGAAGCTTATTTTTTACGACTAAGGCTTCTAACTGGCCGCCAGCCGCCAAGTTGCCGTACTCTTCAGGTACAAAGCGATAAAGCAAGCTATCGCCTCTATCTTCGGTTAGATAAACAATGCCGGTTTTAGGATCTACACACGCGGCTTCGTGGTTAAAGCGCCCCATTGCTTTCAGCGGCTTAGCTTCTATCAGTGAGTCGGCACTTGCAGGTACTTCAAATATATAGCCGTGATCTTTGTTTACCACATCGCCATTAGGGCCGTAAGGACGGTCTACCGATTCTTCACACGTAAGCCATGTGCCCCAGGGCGTAATGCCACCAGAACAGTTTCTTACCGTTCCAGCAAGGCTAATGAACTCTCGCTCTACCGTTTGCGTGGTAAGGTTGTACACCATCGTTGTAGTGCCACCCGGCAAAGCAACCCCGTTATGGTAATTGTCGTAGGCCAGCGAGCTAGTATGCTTTTGGATAGACGGTGGCTGAGCACTTAAATGTTTGGGGTGCAATTCGTGGTTACGAATAAGCGCTACTTTGTCGCTGGTATCGTCTATAGGTAGACACCCCATACCATCCGCTCTATCAGGTACGTGCATGCCATCTGACATCGCATTGCCAAGACTAGATATTACCTTGTAGCTAAAGCCTTTAGGTAAATCGAGGAGCTTTTGGGGGTCAGCAACAAGCGCGCCATAACCTTCACTAATTGGCATAGACGCCAAATTCGACGTCTTACCAAAAGCACTGGTTGCAAGACCACCAAATGCCAAAGAGCCCATTATAAATTGACGTCGTGTAATCATAAAAATCTCTTACTGCGCTAAATTTTAATATTATCGTTAGATATTGTTACACTATAACAACATGGACTAATCAAACTAGCAAGAGTGCCATTCTCGAAAACGATAAACAGCGAGTAAAACACGCTTAAGACTGGATAATACTGTAAACGGTAATCGCAAATATTTTCTTAAACCTAAGGAAGTGTTGGGTTTTGCTTAAGCTCTGCCCAATAGGCTTCCGGCTCTGGACGTGAAAAGTAATAGCCTTGAAATCTTTCACAGCCTTTACCTTTCAGATAGTTTAACTGCTCTACAGTCTCCACACCTTCTGCAATGCAGGTCACATTAAGCGCTTTTGCCATTTCGAGGATTGCATCAACAATCTGCGCCGCTTTTCCATCAAAATCTTTACCTATGTCATCCACAAAATATTTATCTATTTTAAGTTCACTAATAGGAAGCACTTTCAGGTATGCGAGGCTGGAATAGCCCGTACCGAAATCATCAATTGAAAAACGAAAGCCGAATTTCGCCAGTTCAAGCATAGTTTCCTTAACCAGCTCAATATCTACGACTAAAGCGGTTTCTGTTAATTCCAGCATTAACCTATGAGGTGGAATGCCGAATTGATTTACGCGAGAAAGTAGCGAATTTATAAAGTCTGGCATAACAATTTGTCTAGCACTGATGTTAATCGCAATAGTGGTATTTAAGCCGGCCTTTACAAAGTTACTCATCACGTTCAGCGTTTTTCGTAAAACAATGTCGCCTATTTCGCAGATAGCATAGCTCTCTTCTGCGATAGGAATAAATTCGCCAGGGCTTACCGGACCTAACTCTTTCGAGTACCACCGCACTAGAGCCTCGAAAGAAGAGACAGTTCCATCATGGGTAACTTGGGGTTGAAGCACTATTGATAATTCATCGCTTTCTATTGCTTGTTCAAGCTTAGATTTTATATCTAAGTAACGGTCGAATTCTTTAAACCCATCCTCTGATATATGACAAAGACCAAAAGGCGCCGACTTTTTTGCCCTTTTAACAGCCTGTTCGATTACATTGATGATTGACTCAAAACTTTGACCTTGCGGGTTAAAGATAGCACTGCCGAGTGACGCAGTAAGAGACCATTTCACTGAATTTATGACAATATCGAAATGACGTGGACTAAGGAGTGCACTTTCCACTAAGCTCGCATCGAATTTATGGAGATCTTCTTTTCTATAGGTTTTCTTCGACAACACGACAAAACTATCGCCACCGTACTTAAATATCTCATAATCATGACCGATGACGAAGAGCAACTGCTCGGCGACTTTTCTTATGGCATAGTTTCCGTTACCAAAGCCGAACCGCGTGTTAATTTGCGCCATATTATCGATATCTAGCAACAAAATGTGTATATATTCTTGATTCATTGATGCGCGCAGCATCAAATCTTTAAAACGTTGATGAAACCACTGTTGATTTCGAAGGTGTGTAACAGGGTCAGTATAAGCGAGGTTATAAATTGTATCCTGCGCTTCTATGCGTTCACTAATATCTCTAATAACACCTATAAAGCCCTTCTCACCCAGATCGCTACTTTCAGACAATGACAGCTCCATCTGAAAGATATCGCCATTCTTTCGCTTAGCAGGAAGCTGCCGGCCTACTCCTATAATTTTGCCTACCCCAGTCTCCATATAGTTACGCATGTAAAAAGCATGGTTAGAGGCGTAAGGCTCTGGCATTAATACCTCTACGGATTGAGCGAGTAACTCGCCTCGGGTGTAACCAAACATTTTAAGCGCAACGTCGTTACAATGTGTGATTGTGCCCCTGGTGTCGATACTAAATACAGCATCATTGATATTATTCAAAATGCTTTGAATTTTCTTAGCCCGGTCTGCACTGAGAATTAGCGCTGTTTTATATTCGGTAATATCTTCGAATGCACCAAAAAGACGCTTAACCGCGCCGTTTTTGTAAAGCTCAGCCTTCCCAGAAGCTCTTACCCATCTAACAGAACTGGACGAATCGATAATTTGGCACTGAATGTCATAGGGGCACTGCTTATAGCGTAAATTTTCGAAGGCGAATGTAAGCTCGGCAAGATAATCAGGCGCAATAAAATCGAGTGCTTTTTGTATGTTTATCTCACTATCAATTGGCAAATCGTGAATTCGATAGGTTTCCGGTGACCATATCAACTTTTCAGTTTCGGGGTAGAATTCCCAAGACCCCGTGTGCGACATACGACTTATTTCATCAATAAGCGACAAGTTATGGGCAGTTTTTGTCGCAAAAAAGTCTTTTTGAAGCTGCGTAGAAAACAGCTTGGCCTGAAGTGAAAAAACTTGTAGCCACTCAGAGATGTCTTTTTTCGGCGTTTTAAACACAGCGACGAGTACGCCAATATCACGACGTTTTTCGTTAAAAAGCCCGGCGCCTAAATACCCTTCGGCGTTAATCGCCTTAAGGGTTTGATCTTCGGAAAAATGGACACAAACGTCTGACTCATAACCACACGGCCCTGTTATTAAGACGCTTTCACAAGGAGAACCTTTCAGCTCATATTCCATTTGTGGAATCGATGAGTTATGCGATAACCCTATCAACACAGAAATACTATGTGCTTTTTTGACACCTAAAAAAAGATAGTCAGCCTGCAGTAACTCGTTGAACTCTATTAAGTCTTGCTCATAGGCACTGCGATTTTCCAAGATAATCGCACTGAACTCCGATTCGTTTAAAACTGACTCGAATGACATTGCTTTATAAAACCTTAATGTAAGACTAAACCGAAGCTAGCCACTTCGCACTAACGAAAGAAAGACATGGCAATGATAAATTTCAGATTTATCAATACCTAAGCTTAGCTAAACTTTCGATTAAAGCTACCCACTAGCCTTATCCATGTTAAACAACTGCTCGCTAAATCCCGCCATAGAATGAATGCGGTGCAGAAGCCGCTAACACAAAAGATAGGATGGCTTTACGGCGTGTTAATCCCCTTCTTTCCAAACTTCTTGCCATCCCGATTAAGGAGAGAGTCAAGCCCCATCAAAAACTGATCGCAGTAGGGACGCTGATTGATGCCGCCAAAGATGGATTTACGGTGCGTTTCTGCCTCTCCGTACAGGCTCAATAGATGCAAAAGGGGGGCTTGTTCACTCTAGAACTCTCAGCTGCATAGAAGCAGCTGCGAAGCCCCCATGGATGGGTTTACGGCGTGTTTCGGAGGGCATACACTCGCGCACTTTCCAAAAGGCATAAAAAAGCGCACCTAAGTGCGCTTTTTTTGGCTTA
>NZ_JBQKUJ010000013.1:0-135433 GCF_054968525.1 Alteromonas sp. G5_S2_22_S1
CAAGCCAAAAAAGCGCACTCAGGTGCGCTTTTTTTATGCCTGCGATTTAGTTCGTGATTGTTGTGCCCTCTGAAACACGCCGTAAACCCATCCATGGGGGCTCCTACTCCGCATCCCTGCGGTGTAGGGATTCAGAGGGCATACACTCACTCCCTTTACTCGCCATAAAAAAGCTAGGCATTTGCCTAGCTTTAGTTTTATTGTTTCTGAGCCAAGGTCGAGTTACATTTGCTCTACTTTGTAACCTTTAGCTTCTAATAGGGCAATTACGCTGTCATCACCCACTAAATGTCCAGCGCCTACTAAAACAAACTCTTGGTCTTCATCGCCGAACATCGCTTCGATTTGAGGAAGCCAATTTTGGTTACGCTTGGTAAACACATCATCATAAGAGGTAGGAGATTCACGTTTGAATGTATCTACCACCAACTCATCAATTTGTTCAGTGTCGCCTTCTCTCCAAGCTTTTATGGTACTTTTAAGCATGTCTTCTAGCTCTGGTAAGGTTTCCAATGTTTCAGATATAAGGCGATCTTCCTCACCGGCACCCATGTTCGCGAGCATGTTGATTTGAAAATCTAGTGACTCTAGGTATTCGCTTGCCTTACCATCACGTGCAGCTAACTGCATAAAATAGGCATCTACACCTTGCCCTGCCATCTGTGAGCGTTGTGCTTCCATAGCAACTAGCATTGATGCAACCATACCTGGCTTAAATCGAGCTAACTGATCCGCAGTAGCGCCGAAGTTACTTAAATAAGCATTAAGCGCCTGATAGGTTTCTTCTGAAACATCATCCTTGAGAGACTTGCCTTCTGCGTACGCGAGCCCGGCCATCATTTTCTTCTGACCTTCGATATCTGATGGGTCTGGCATTTTGGCTTCGAAAACTAATGTGTCTGCTTGCTCATAAATATCGGTAAATTCACTCGGCAGGGGGAATTCAGAAATAGGTAAAATATGGATAGTGCCGCCTACATATACGGCATCTTCACCATTAGACACTTTCCAAACGGACGTTTGGCTATCAGTGTCGGCAACAACAGTGGTTACCGAAGATACAGCGAGTCCTAATGAGAACAGGAGTTTGTGTATAGAAAAGTTTTTCATCTTAATCCCTAAGGTTATGTACTTATTATTAGTTAACGCAAGCGATGTAGTATCCCTTCGCTTGTGAAAAAAATCGTAATAATTCGAGCGGTAGTGACTAAATTATAATCTAGCATAGCAAAATGCAATCTAGATATAACCTGTACTTAATGCGGGAACTTTCAAAAACACCAGATAAGATGAATCTACCTTAGAAAAGCGGATGAATGCGAGTAATTGAAGTTGCTACTTATACTAAGCTTTGCGCCTACAGCACTCTTCACGTACCTTAACGTCTCATAGATAATTACTCACCAATCTTAGGAGCTAGTGCATTATGAAGTATATACACATGCTAATGTACGTACTTACATTCTCTTTTGCTCCTATTACATTAGCGACTACAGACCCTATGCACGATAACAAGCCGCCATTACCCCAAGCAGCCAGTGAGGCACTGATAAACAGCATCTCAGCGTTCTCGCACTTCACGAAAGAAGAGGTAAAAGCAAGTACGCCTGGTACTAATGAAGCGTGGAGAAACTATGTTCACGCTAGAAATAGCGAGCAAAAGAAAAAAATCAAAAAGATGAAGAAAGCGCTTAATGTAGATATTGAGCTTATGAACTTAAATGATGTAGTCGTGCGCAAGCTGACGCCTAAAGCGATTACGCCGGAGTTTAAAGATAAAGTTTATTTAGATATTCATGGCGGTGCTTTTGTCCTGTTTGGCGGTTTGCCTAGTATCGAAGAAGGGCTGCTCGTTGCTGAAAGGTTAGGCATCGTGGTGTACAGCGTTGATTATAGAATGCCTCCAACGTTTCCTTTTCCAGCTGCACTGAATGACGTAGTGGCAGTTTACAATGCTTTACTCGACCAAGCTGGTGAGGGGAATATATTCGTAGGGGGAACCTCTGCTGGAGGTGGCTTGGTGCTGTCACTGGTACAGTCGCTCATTAAAAGTGAAACACCTTTACCGAACGCGGTTTATGCAGGTACCCCTTGGGCCGATCTTACCAAAACCAGCGATTCTCTTTACACAAACGAGGGTATAGACAATGTGCTGGTGACTTATGATGGGCAGTTAGAAGCTGCCGCTAAGTTATACGCGGGCAAAAAAGCATTGACTGACCCTGCTATATCGCCACTTTACGGTTCATTCGGACATTTCCCTCCCACTTTCCTGGTTACCGGCACCAGAGACCTGTTTTTAAGTGATACGGTTAGGGTTAATCGCGCTATAAGGGATAGTAAAGGCGTTACGCAGCTAGAAGTTTTCGAAGGTTTGTCTCACGCTGAATATCTGATTTTTTATAAGACACCTGAGTCGGAAACGACCTATCATTTAATGAAGTCGTTTTTTCTTTCCTACTTGTGACTAGCTAAGTACGCATATATGTAGATATGCGTACGCTATACATTTTTCAATTAAGAGCCAAAGATCACGGTTAATACGGTAACGACAGCGCCAATACCGGCAATTTTAAGCCCGTTTTTATACATTGGAAGCTTAGGTATGAACATGAGAAAAGCTGAAATCACAAAAAACAGCAAGCCCAAGCCGAAGCTAATATTTAGCCAAAACAAAGGGCTGTTGTTAGTGGCTTTGTGAAGCTTCACCATTTTTGAAAGCACTATGGGGTAGTCTTTCTTAGTTATTACCGCCAGTCCCGTATCTTTGTCATACTCCCCATAATTAAGCACAACTTTATCGGCATTTTCACTGGTGACTTTACTGCCTCGCATCTTGAGTAAGGGCAGCAACTCTACACCTGAAAGATTGGCTTCGTATTGCCGTGTTTGCGTTTGTTCATACTTCAAAATATCAGTAGGTCGAAAAATAAGAAGAATGCCGCTTACTGCATACACACCCATAATACCGGCAAGAAAAAAGCCCAGCCAACGGTGATATTTACGAAAAGCCATGTGAAATTTAGGTGATGCCATTGTTTTGTCTACTAGAAAAAAGGAAGCGTATTTATAAACGAGAATGCATCTTATTTAAAGAGTTGTGTTCTTAATTGATCAAAAATTGAGATGAAGAGCATTTTTCACACTTGTTAAAACCTCAATCTCTAATCGAAAAGCGCAAAGTGGTAGGAAGAGTAATAAAACACTGCTCCTTGCTTAGACTTTAGTCTTACAATGAAGGCAAGCCATAGCGACAAATGGTTTAATTAAGAACGACAGACTAAATAACGAAAAACGACAGTAGGATAATAAGATGCAGTCTATTGCCATTGTAATACTGGGCATCATTGGAATGATGTTTGGTTGGTTCGTCTATTCGAAATTCATAGCGAACCGTATATTCAAGCTGGATGATAGTTTTGTAACACCTGCCCACACAATGCAAGATGGGGTGGACTTTGTGCCCACTAACAAAGTGGTGCTGTGGGGGCACCATTTCACTTCTGTTGCTGGAGCGGCCCCCATTGTTGGGCCTGCCATCGCCGTTTATTGGGGTTGGGTTCCCGCAGTGCTTTGGGTGGTCTTCGGTACTATCTTGTTCGCGGGTGTTCACGATATGGGCGCCTTATGGGCAAGTGCCCGGCACAAAGGAAAGTCCATGGGGGCGCTGTCTGAAAGTGTCATAGGAAAACGCTCTCGTGCATTGTTTATGATAGTGATTTTCCTTGTTCTTTTAATGGTAAATGCCGTTTTCGGTGTTGTTATTGCTAACTCTTTTGTTTCCCAACCAAACGCGGTGTTTCCAGCTTGGACCGCAATTGTTGTAGCACTCATTATAGGTCAGTTACTTAAGCGTAACTTCAGCCTCATTCCACTGTGTATTGTGGGAATCTTTGTTTTATACGCTTCTGTGTATGCAGGGAGTTATATTCCACTCAGCTTGCCGGAAACCATGTTTGGCTTAGCCGATAAAGCAAACTGGATAATTATTCTCTTTGTTTATGCGGCCATTGCATCTTTGCTTCCTGTTTGGATGCTACTGCAGCCTCGTGATTTCATTAACGGTATGCAATTGCTTGTTGGCTTATTCTTACTTTACGGCGCCGTATTTTTTGCTATGCCGGATATCACGGCCCCTGCGTTTAACATGCAAACTGCAGTTGACTCACCAAGTATTATTCCCTTGTTGTTCGTTACCATTGCCTGTGGTGCTGTGTCTGGCTTCCACGGCATAGTGTCATCAGGTACCAGCTCGAAGCAGCTTGATAAAGAAACAGACGCACGTTTTGTCGGGTATTTAGGCGCAGTAGGCGAAGGCTCACTTGCGCTTATTACTATTGTTGCGGTAAGTGGCGTCGCCTTTGCTGCTTCACCAGAAGAGTGGCATGAAGTATACAGTCACTTAGGCGCTGGCAGCGTTGGCGCGTTTATCACAGGTGGCGCGAACCTTATACAGCAAGGCTGGGGGCTACCGGTAGATTTCTCTTCAACGATACTTGCGGTAATGGTCGTGCTATTTGCCGGTACCACCATGGACTCTGGTGTACGTCTTCAGCGTTACATTATACAAGAGTGGGGCGATATCTACTCAATCAAAGCGCTTAGAAACGGTGTGGTAGCAACGCTACTTGCAGTGGGATGCTGTTTGTTACTCGCATTTGGTGCAGGCGGTGCTTCAGGAAGCGGCGGTATGATCATCTGGCCTCTTTTCGGTTCGACCAACCAGATTCTAGCTAGTCTTACCCTATTGGTTATATCAGTGATGTTGATTAAGTTAGGACGTCCTGCAAGGTATACGCTTATACCCATGGTATTTGTGTTGATCATGGCTTTCTTCGCTGGACTGATAAAGCTTAAAGAGTACTACGTAGAAGGTAACTACTTGTTGGTGTTCTTAGACGCAGTTGTGCTCGTTGTCTCAGTACTTGTAATGCTAGAAGCGTTCTCTGTAGTCTCTAAGCTTAAAAAGGAGTCGCAGAACAAGGCCACACAAGAATAACAAGCCCAATAATTAAATGGGCACCGATATTATTTTTCATGGTTGACCTCGGGGTTTAAAAGCACACTCACGAGACAGTCAACATTCGGCCAGTACATTTGTACTGGCCATTTTTACGCACGTTTAATCAGACTAATCGGTTTAGTTGATTTTCTGTCATACCTCATATCTGTTATTATTCACTATGAATTTAAACATCGTTATTTTGTCGTAGGGGTAAAGCTACCTTAGGTTAAAATAGCAAGCGAGGCACAGTGTCAGATATCATTTTACTTGGGCAAAATTTCCTAGCGCTTTTCGTTGAATCTGCGCCATGGCTGCTTTTAGGTTTGTTGGTGGCCGGGGTTATGCACGAACTTGTGCCTGTCTCTTTTTTAGAAAAGCACATGGGAAGCGCCTCGTTTAGCTCTATTAGTAAGGCGGCGGTGATCGGTGCGCCTTTACCGCTATGTTCATGTGGCGTTATTCCTGCTGCCCTCGGTCTGCGCCGCAGTGGCGCATCAAAGTCCTCTACCATTTCATTTCTTGTGTCTACACCAGAAACTGGCGTAGACAGTGTTTCAGTGTCTTATGCGTTACTCGGCCCGCTTTACGCCATCGTAAGGCCAATCGCGGCTATTATCAGCGCAATCTACGCAGGCTTGATGGTACGTTTTTTTGCAGAGCGCGATGTAACCGCACAGCAAGTAACGAAACCGCTGTCGACGAATGAAACCTCATCATGTTGTTCTTCAAAAACAGCGCGAGAACCAGAGCCTCAGCTTGAAGCGAGTTGCTGTGCGAGTGACAAAGGGCATAGCCACAATGATGTAAACACCACGCAAGGGGCTCTGGGTACAAATAGTTCAAAAGTGACAAAGGTGCTCTCGTACGCAAGTGGAAAGCTACTCGAAGACATCGTCGTTTGGTTGTTAATTGGCTTAGCGCTAGCGGCAGCCATTAAAACTTGGGTACCTACCGACTTCTTAACGCAATGGGGAGATGGACTTGTTGCCATGTTGGTAATGGCGCTGATAGGTATTCCAATGTACATATGCGCGACGGCTTCAACACCGCTCGCGGTTGGCTTTCTTGCCGCAGGGCTATCGCCAGGCGCCGTGTTGGTATTTTTAATGGCAGGCCCAGCAACAAACGTATCGACAATGGGCATGATAAAGCAGGAAATGGGCGCACGAACCTTAATACTTTATTTGTTTAGCGTTATGTCTGCCAGCATTGGGTTTGGCTACGCCCTAAACCAGCTTGTTTCGTCATTCTCTTTAGCATCGATGATAAAAACCCAAAGTCACATGCACGAGCACGGTGCTAATGTGCAAGTTATTTACGGCATTTGTGCCGTTTTACTCGCTGGTTTAATGCTAAGACTAGGAGTTAAAAAACTGCAGAATTATCGCCAAAATCACTCGCAGCACTCGGCGTGTTGCAGCTAGGCTATACTGTGCGCTTTCCCATTTTCGATACAGGCGCTCACTTGTCGTGAACAGAGCGCTTGTATATCCCGCTCTATTATCCATAATAGTCGCTCAACTTATTAAAACTAAAATGCGTTTTAACCTACAAGGACGCTTGGAACAACTACATGCTTTTACTTATTGTGTACGTCTTCATTGCACTGGGCTTTTCTTTTTTGTGCTCCATTGCAGAGGCTGTAATTCTGAGTGTTTCGTCAGCGTATATCTCGGTATTGGAAAAAGACGGCAAACCAAGCGGCGCGCTATTGCGCAGTCAAACTGATAATATAAATACGCCGCTATCGGCTATATTAACGCTGAACACTATCGCTCATACCATGGGTGCGGCGGGGGCTGGCGCCCAGGCAGCAGCGGTGTTCGGCGATGCATATTTAGGCGTGATCTCAGCTGTACTGACGCTGCTTATCCTTATTTTCTCGGAAATTATTCCTAAAACACTAGGGGCAACATACTGGCGTACGTTGGCTCCGGTTACGGCTTATTTTCTTAAGTACCTTTCGCTTATTCTCATGCCGTTTGTGAAAATGTCAGAGCTTATGACTAAAGGGTTTAAGGAAGACAGCCCACTTCGAGGCTTAAGTCGCAGCGAGCTACATGCTATGGCTGAATTATCAGGGCAAGAAGGCCAACTTGCTAACCATGAAGCGGCGTTCTTACAAAGCTTGCTGAGCCTGCATGAGCTTAAAATAAAGGATGCAATCACCCACCGAACCGCCTTGTTCAAAGTCTGCGAGACCATGACAGTAGAGGAGTTTTTTCATAAGCACGCCAGTATAGAGTTTTCCCGTATTCCCGTTTTTGAAGACAAAGATTCAGAGAACATTACGGGCTTTGTTATGCGCTCAGATTTACTGGTGGCACAGGCGCGGGGCAATACCGAGAAGCCGCTTTCTGAATATGCTAAAGATATGGTCACGGTACTTAACACTATGCCCTTGTCGGTAACGTTCGAACACTTTATCAATAAGCACGTACACATGCTGCTGGTAGTGGATGAGTACGGCGGCTTGGAAGGGGTGCTAACCCTTGAAGATTTGCTTGAGCGTTTGTTAGGCGTAGATATTATTGACGAGAAAGACACCACAGTAAGCATGCGCCGGCTGGCCAAGATGATGACGAAACGCAAAGAGCAGATGATGATTAAAAATGTGCCCGATGCGTCTCTTGAGAACTCATCGAAAAAAAACTAAGCTAGTGGGATAGGCGTAATGATGTACAAACCCATGATTAAGGATGATTTATATGAAAGCAGTACAATGGAAAAGTAAACGCAATTCCTTCTCTCATACGCAAATATATACTGCTAAGCAAAACAAGCGGGTTTTCGTTTTGGCAACACTGTTTACGTCGCTTTTAGCAACCAGCGCAGTAGCCCAAGAACTCAGCATTCCCTGTGATGAAGTTGAAGAAAAAGCACTAGCAGAAGCCAAGACTAACGAAGTGGAGCGGATAAGTGCATTTAAACCTGCGACCCCGTTAGAGCGCGTTGACCCTAGATATCCTTCTTCTGCAGCGAGAAAAGGCCGTGAAGGCTGGGTTAGGCTGAGCTACGTTATTGATGAGGAAGGCAGAGTGAAAGACCCTGTGGTAGAAGACTTTTTCGGAAGCCCCTCTTTTAAGCGCAGTGCGCTATCAGCCGTTAAGAAGTGGCAGTATAATCCAGCAATAAAGGACGGTGAACCTACTCAGCAATGTCACCAAGCTGTTCAAATGGATTTCGCCTTAGTCGGAAAAACGGGCGCCACACGTAAATTTATTAAAGCGTATAAAAACGTAGATGAGATATTTAAAGCGGGTAATGTTGAAGCGGCAGACGAAGCTTTTAAAGAGCTATCAAGTTGGGATACGTTAAATCGTTACGAGAATGCTTGGTTGCTGAGCTTGGAATCACAGATTGCAGGTGCTAAAGGCGACATCGAAAGGGAAGCGAAAAGCTTATCGCGGTTGCTTGCTAGCAATGGACAAAAGCGCTTTAACAATGCCGTGTTTGATGACGACTACGTGGCTTACGCGCTTCAAAGAAAAATCCTTCTGGATGCTCAGCGCGGGTACTATGCGGAGGCGTTAAAGTCGTACAGCACACTTCAAGAAATGGAAGAGCAACAAGCGCGCGTTGACGAGATCGCTGCAATTATACAAAAGATCGAAACATCAATTGCGTCTGAAAATAACCTAAAGGTACCTGTGAGCATAGGGGACAATGGACGTTGGTTCCATACGCTGGTAAGAAACAAGTTTGCTTTTAATAACATACAAGGCGAACTTGATACTGTAGAAGTGCGCTGTGACTCTCACCGAGAAAAGTTCACCGTAGCCGAGGCTCATGTTTGGCATATTCCACAGAGCTGGGGGCAATGCCAGGTTATGGTTAAAGGTGACAGTGAAACAAAATTTGATCTAGTCGAAGTTGCCAAAGGTTAAGCTTCGGCTTTTTTAGCTTAAAGTGATGTGAATGCGCCAGTGGCAAGTCGCATTTAATAGTCGCCGAAAGCTGAATCAAACTCATCGTCAAGGCTTATGGTTGTATTAAGCGCCCATGTTACTTGAGTATCGGTAGACACAGAAATGGACTGTGGAGGGAGCGCTTTTTCACCTTCCACTTCGGGATGCCAAAAACGGACGGTGTATTCACCGTGGGGTAGCGAGACTAAAGATTGCCCCTCTGTATTGGTTTTTCCAAAATACGGCGAGTCGGATACAACAATGTACCCTAACATCCAATCATGAATATTACAGCCAATATCCACAATACCTGCATTTTCAAAGCGTAAAGGCTCTGCCGTAAACTCTTTATAAAGCTTTAGTTCGAATTGTTTCGTAGGTGAAAATGAATAGACGTGGTGAAACAAATTATCCGCATTAGGGAAAGTCACTTCAGTACCCGCTTTTACCACAAGCACGTGAGGTTCAAACTGTTTATCTATTTGATTCATTACGGCTGGCTTTTGGTGTGGCATTTGATGCTCATCCACCTCAAACTGCGGCTCAAATAGAAATACGCCGTTATCGACAGGCTCACCATCGCTATCATTCAGCGTGATAGAAAAGCTAGCGGTTTGGGCATTTTGTCCTAAGGCCATACCTGAACAAGCCATAAGAAGAAGGGCGGTAAAAAGTGTCTTATATTTCATCCAAGTACCACAAAGGTTAGGGTTAAAAGAGAGCATCGATTGAATTATACCAGTCCGTATAGATAATTACCCACTCAGCGAGAGTTAAAATGTTCGTAATCGCGGCGTGTTACCGCAGGTATAGTGGCTCTACATCAAGGTGACACAACAAAGAGTACGGACATTTTAAACTCGCCCTTCGGGAAGGTCTGGCAAGCTTCCTAGCTTCATTCTGGGAATTTGAAAGGGAGCAGCCATTCCTGCATTCCCACGCTTTGCTAGGAAACTTGCCAGCGCCTTCTGAGTGGGCACTTATCTATGCGGATTGGTATTAGTCATAGAATAAACCCAGTAATATACAACTGCGCTACACCTTTAGTATAAGACCTTGTTGACTAGGTGTTTATTTCGTTCGCTCTCAAGAAAACTTTTGCGATAGTACTTGTGTCAGATTGTGCTTGAGTTTAATCGCGGTTAAAGCTGAGAAAACTTTCTTACCAAGTTATGGTAAACATGATGAAGTCCATCAAGCTGCTCTCGCTCTGCGGTGCCTGCGTTAACCAATGATTGAATGCTTTGATCAAGCTGGAAAAGGGTTTCACGCATTTGCTGGTCGCTCACCATGCTTTGTATCCATGTAATGGCCGCGATGCGCTCGCCTTTCGTGACGGGCGTGACTTTATGGAGGCTCGATGAGGGATATAAAATGGCGCTTCCGGCATCGCACTTAACTTTTTGTTCCCCGAACCCGGTTTGAATAACTAATTCTCCGCCTTCATAGTCTTCTTTAGGCGTTAAGAAAACGGTCATCGACATATCGCTTCTTAATACATCTGGCGTGTTCGGAATACGCATAATGGCGGCGTCTACGTGATAGCCGTAGGTTTGCGACTCGCTGTAGCGGTTAAAGCAAGGTGGAAATATACGTTGAGGCAACGCGCCTGAGATGACGGTAGGGTTATTGCCCAGCTTACTTAGTAACGCGTTAGCAAGCTGCTGAACGCGACTGTCTTGGGCGTCTGCCTGACCATTATTTTTAACACCTGCCGCCATACCCATTGCCGTGCTCTTCCCGTCATTAAAGGGAACACTCGCTAACTGCTGGCGAAACTGAGCCACTTCGTCTTTTGTCAGTAGGTCATCAATAATAATCATGTTTTCAACGCTTTTAAGGGTGTTTTTAATATAAAAAGACCTAGGCAGTTGCCTGCCTAGGTCATGCTAGCATTAAAATTCGTAGCTAACGGTACCTGTAATGTTGCGACCATCACCGATATACATGAAGGCGCCAGAACGGTAGGCTGCCGTCCAGTATTCTTCGTCAAACAAGTTTCCAATGTTAACACGGAAAGTTAGTGACTCTGAGTGATAGTAGTTGGCGAATAGATTAACCACTTGATAATCAGGAACTACGATAGAGTACTCTCCGGTTTCAGCGCTATAGCCAGCTGCAGTATCTGGTTGACCACCATACATTTCTGACTGATAGCTGTAGTCTCCACCAAAGGCAAATTTCTCGTTAGGCTGATAACGCATTTGAATATAGAAACTCTCATCAGCAAAGTTACTTAGTGCTAAGCCAAGGTTATCTTCACTGTATGATTTAAGCACTTCTGAGTCCATGAACGCAGCAGACGCCTGAATGCTAAGCTTATCGGTAATGTCACCGCTTAAACCAAACTCAATACCTTCTACGCGGTTTTCACCGGTATTCAATGTGCCAAGCGTTGAGTAGGCATCACCTACACTTTCATGTACATCACTTTTGGTGATACGGAAAAGTGCTGCATTGGCGACTAGCTTTTCATCGAACAGTGACCATTTGGTACCTAACTCAATGTTTTCTACTTGTTCTGGGTCTGCTTGAGATGCTTGTTCTGGTGTACCACAAATACCGCCATAACCACAGTTAGCACCAAGATCTGACTCACCGCCGTTTATGTTGGTTGCCGTGCTATACGAGGCGTAGATATTGCCGTTTTCAGTTACGTCGTAAACTAAGCCTAAATGACCGTTGTACAGTTCATCCTCGAAGGCATAAAGCTGATCACCACTGCGTCCTGACGTTGCATTGGTGTAATCGTAGCTATCTACACGAAGACCGGCGAAAACGTTAAGGTCATCGGTAAGTTCAAAGGTGTCCATAACATAGAGTGAGTAGGTTTCAATATCAAACAGCGCATCTGCATCACCACGTGTGAAGGCTTTGCCCATTAATCCACTGATGTTTTCAACTTCGTTGCCACTGCCATCTAACAAGCAATAGCTTTCAGATACACCGCGGCGGCCGCTGGTTAAACAGTTTGATGGATTGGTGTAATCCATATTGAACACGCCGTTGTCTACCGACTCATCGGTATATTCAAAACCGAATACAAAGCGGTGGTCAACGCCTGCGAAAGCCGTATCCCAAAAAAGGTTAAACTGTGTAGTTACATAGTCAACTTCCTGCCAACCTTGGTGGTTGCTCAATGAAAGCGTATACGCCCCTGGTGCAGTAGGGTCTGTTGCGTCACGGTTCGTGCCGCGCATACCTGTCGTAATATATTCGTTTTCCGTTTTACCTACACGGGTTGCGTTATAAAAACGCACGTTATCGCTAATGTCATACTCAGTACGCAAGGTGAATGTGGTCACTTCCGAGTTCTGGAAGTCCTCGTCTTGTGCATACACAGGTATATCTTCAAGCGGGTAGCCTGCATCACGATCGTAATAGCTACCTAGGTCAGGAATGTCTTCTGCATTGAGGTAATACAAGTCGCCAGTGAACGACAAGCGGTCAGTAGGCTGATTCACATAAGAAAGCTGCACACCTTCACGGTCACGCTCAATGCCTTCACGTCCTGGCTTATCTTCAGAAGAATAAAGGCCATTTAATCGCACTGCGCTGGTTTCACTAAGCGTTTTGTTTAAATCAACGGTTAAACGCGTGTGCTCATCGGTACCAACTGCGGCATCAACACGGCCGAAGTTATAAGCGGTAGACGCCTTTTTGGTGATAGAGTTAACCGCACCACCTGAAGAGCCACGGCCTGCGAAAGTAGAGCTCGGGCCTTTAGTAATTTCAACACGCTCGGTTGCGAAACTTTCACGTGTTGTCATACCCGGGTCGCGCAGACCATCAACAAATACGTCACTGCGCGCTTCGTGGCCACGAATGATGTAGCGGTCACCAAAAGCATTACCATTCTCACCAGTACCTAACGTTACACCAGCTTGCGCTTGTAAAATGTCTTTAAGGTCGGTTCTTCCGCTTTCTTGAATTTGGTCTTGAGTAAGAACACTAATGGTTTGTGGTGTATCGACTAAGTCCGCTAAGCGTCGAGGATCGCCAGACTTGTTGTAGCGGTAGATAGATTGCTGAACGCCATGAATGCGAATGAGCTCTATGGCTTCATCAGATGCTGCTTTACATTCAGCAGATGTCGCATCTTCGCACTTCTCTACATTTTCCTGTGCCATAACTGCACCGCCGCCAAATGCCAGCGCCGCGGCGATGGTTTGTGCACCCATCGTTAATTTAGTGTTTTTCATTCTGTTTCCCTTGAGTGTGTGTAAGGACGACGAAGTTTATGTAATCAGACGGCTAATGTAAATATAAATGATAAGTATTCTCATTATTGCATTTTAAAAGGAGATTTTAATATTGCTAAACTGAAGGGTTAGTAGACTCGGGTGCTATAACACAAGTTGCTGATTTTCCAGTTTTTTTAAAGGCTTTAATAAGGGGGCTAACTAACAAAAGGGATGCTATTTGCAAGTCACTGTGGTTGGTCTCGTGCCAAGCATCAATGATCATAATGGGAAAGTAATAGTGACAATAACCCCAGTGCCATCTGTCTTGTCGTTCAGTAAAAGCTGGCCCTTATGAAAATTTGCAATCATATTAGCGATGTACAGGCCGAGACCTAAATGGGGGGAGTGAGTGGTATTTTGCATCTCGTTTTCTTTTCTAACCGATACCATAGACTGGGTTAGCTGGCTTTTCATACCTTGTGGCAATAACGGACCAGGGTTGCTTACGCTCAAAAACACCTGCTTGTCTTTTTTTTCAAGAGAAATCACAATTTCGTCGTTGTCTTGGCTGAAATCTACCGCGTTTGAAATAACCTTATCAAAGAGTTGAGCCACTAACTCAGCAGAGCCATAAACGGGTAGCGTATTATCTGACGTTGAAAAGCGCCAAATCCTTTGCGCATAAGCGTGTTTATAACCTTCAACGCACCCCTGTATTACTTCAACAATATTAAACTGGGCCATATCTTCTTGAGCAATGGCTTGTTCAAGGCGGGTCGCTTCACTCATGCTGTTTAAGATAGTGCTTAAGCGATTCACACCAGACTGAGCGCGCTCTACGAATACCGCTTGTTGCGACGTGTCGTTAACATGAGAAAGCATATCTAGTGACGATTTTACCACTGCAATAGGCGTTCTTAGCTCGTGAGATAAACGTGACGCCATATTTTCCAAATAGGAGTTATATTGCTGCAAGCGTGAAAGAACATCGGCGAAAGAGCGGGATAGGTCGCCAATTTCATCTCGCTGATTAGATGCCGGCAAGGTGCCAATAATTTTTCCGTTATCGTCAATAACGGCTTCAGTATCATCTCTCAGCGAGCGAATGCGATTGGAAATGCGCGTAGCAAACAGCAGCAGGCCTAAGGTACCTATACTCATCACCGCTAATATCACGTGAAATAACTGTTCTAATGCACGGTTTCTTAACGTGCGTATGCCGTTTGTCGTTTGCTCAACGATAACCGCGCCCATTACGTTACCTTCAATAAAAATAGGGTAGGCGGCGGAAAGTACTATGGCTTTGTTATCAGGTGACAAGCGCCATAATGACTCGGGCTGACCGTTCAGTACGGTGCCTAAGTCTTGCCCTACAAGGGCGTATGCGTCGTCAAGCTCGTCAATAAAGTCAGCCGGTGGGCGTGTAAGAATTTGGTAATAAAGAGGAAGTAACCACTTACTTTCAACCCAGTGCCAAACGGGGTTAGACGGTGATTCTTTTTTATCCACTTCAATACCCGTTGCTGACTGAATATCGCCAGCGCGGGCGAGTACTCGCTTGTGTTTATCTACCACCCATACGCGAGAGTCGGCATATTTTAGCCCAGCCAGTATGCGCTCTATTTCGGGGGAGGGGGTGATAACCGTGCCAAGCTCACTAAGCACCTTAGTGTTAGCGCTACCTAACGCGTACTGCTTAAGCCGGTTCGTACTATTATCTACATCGACGAGGGTAAAAGCTAAACCGCCAGTGGTCATCGACAGCGGAAAGCGTAGCTCAATGTTGTAACCTGTCGCGGTTTCTTGCCAGCGGCCTTGTATCGATAGCGCGTTCTCTACCGCTCGCGTCGTTGTAGTGTTTTTCGCTAACTTATAGGCGTTAACCCAACCGCTTTCATACGGCGCAACAACATATCTTGCCAATTCACCTTGTGGCGTTTCCATGCCAATCAGCAGGTGGTCGCCGGTTTCGACGCTTAAACTATTGGGCTGACGCCATAACAGAGTGTCATCGCTAACTTCAAACATGGCATAAAGAAACTGCCCATAGCGGCCTACCATGTGTGTAAAAGACAAGCTGGTCGGCTTGCCGTCGTACCCGTTGTAATACTCGATAACTTCATCACCATCATATTCACTCATTAACTCACTGACTTGCTGCCAGTCGTTGAGTTCGCCATCAAGGCGAATGGGCGACGGAATAGGCGGGGCGTAAAGATCAGTGCCGGGGCGTACGTCTTGAAGGTATGCCGATTGGCTATCAAAAAGCGCGGGACGTTCATGAAGTGCGGTGGCAACAGCGCGGGCGGTGCCAATCATGGTTTGTTCTTGGCCGTTACGTAGGTACTGCTCAAGCTCCCACACGTAGTTGTAACCCAGGTAGGGAATGGTGAACAAAAACAGCGACAGCACCATAAGCTGAAGGCGAATAGAAAAGCGAAATCCCATGATTTTAATACACTGCCTTGTTATTTAGCCCTGGTACACAAACTCGTTTACTCGCCCTATCATATTGCCCCCTAGATACCGTTATTTTGTATTACGCTGTGCCACTAGCCCCTTAAAGCTGCCAGCGATAACCCATGCCGTACACCGTATCGATGTGATCAAAGTTAGGGTCTAACTGCACAAACTTTTTACGCATACGCTTTATATGGGAAGTAATGGTGGTGTCGTCTACCACCATGCGAGACTCGTCCATTAACTGTTGGCGGCTTTTTACATGCCCCGGTCGCTTAATAAGGGCGTGCAACATCCAAAACTCGGTAACAGTAAGCAAAACCGCTTGGTTCTGCCAACTTACGGTCATTCGCGACACATCCACTTTCAAATCGCCTACTTTAAGCTCATCTTTTTGCTCAGAGGGGGCAGCAAGTAAGTCTGTTCTTCTAAATAACGCAGCGATACGCGCCAATAAGTGGGCCATACTAATGTCTTTAGTCAGGTAGTCGTCTGCACCCATTCTAAGGCCACTTATAGTATCCACATCGTTATCTCGGGCGGTAAAAAAGATAATAGGCAGCGTTTGCGATAGCCCTCTAAGCTGCTGACACAGCATGAAACCACCTTCTATTTCATCTTTTAAGCCAATATCTATAATGGCCAAATCAGGCAGCGTATGGTTAAACGCCTCAGCAGCAGATGGCCTATCTTCATATGCGTTAACGCTATAGCCCTGCGCTTTTAGCGCCATAATGTAGTTTTCTCGAATGGCTGCGTCATCTTCTACTAATGCGATTGTCTTTGGCATACATTAATCCGCAATTTAAAATGTTATAGAGCGCACACTATACCTGTGAAAACGGCGGTTTGCTTAAGTTCGACATAAAATCCATAAGCCCGCCTCATTTATGCCATATTTGAGATACGTATTTAGACGCCCTCACCCCAGTCTCCCCCTAAGCGTTGTAGGCTGTACGGCGTGCTGGGCTAGACCCCGCCACAGATTAGCGGCCTTTAAAAAGCATCATAACATTTCCATAATTGACGGCTTTTTATGCCATGAATGTGGGGTTAAATATCTCGTGTCTGATGAAGGTTAGCTTGCTAGACATCATGGCCGTAAAGCCCTGTAGTCAATAAGCTAACTGATTCTACCGTAGAAGCGATAAGGCTGAACTTCTACGCTAAAAAACTACCCTTTGCGTTGTGTGCTACCCCAACGGTGCACAGCGCGTTTTTGTTTAAGCCTCACCTTTAAAAAAAGTGTTGCTTCGCTTTTAACCCTGTATCTACAGCTAAGGTTGAAATTGGCGCTTTTGCTATCACTTACTACTCCTTAAACCGTTTAAAGCAACCACTAAGCGCGAGTGTATTCATTTAATAGCATGAACTAGGTTACACTTTGTCAATTAAGATAACCAAATCTTACCTACGCGGGTTAGATGTCACACTCTCAATACAGGTAAATCATGAAAGCGTTGGATATTCAGGGGTTAACGAAAACCTATAAAGGCGGTGTGCAAGCGCTAAAAGGCGTAGATCTCACCGTGCAAGAAGGAGACTTCTTCGCACTACTTGGTCCGAATGGGGCGGGTAAATCTACCACTATTGGTATCATCAGTTCATTGGTTAACCAAACAAATGGAAGCGTTTCTGTGTTTGGTTACGACCTCACAGCGCAGAAAGAACAAGCTAAAGCCTGTATAGGGTTAGTGCCGCAAGAGTTCAACTTCAATCAGTTTGAAACCGTACTGCAAATTGTGCTCAACCAAGCGGGCTATTATGGCGTTCCGCGTAGCGTAGCCAAGGAACGCGCTAAAAAATACTTGGCCCAACTAGACTTATGGGAAAAGCGCGATGCACGGGCTCGCGAATTATCTGGCGGTATGAAGCGCAGGCTAATGATAGCTCGCGCGCTTATGCATGAACCTAAATTGCTTATTCTCGACGAGCCAACCGCGGGTGTTGATATTGAAATTCGTCGCTCTATGTGGGGCTTTTTAGAAGAGATCAATCGTCAAGGCATCACTATTATCCTCACTACCCACTACCTTGAAGAAGCAGAAATGCTGTGCCGTAACATCGCTATTATTAACAAAGGCACCATTGTAGAAAATACCAGTATGAAAGCGTTGCTTTCGAAGCTGAACGTAGAAACCTTTGTGCTGGACATCAAAATACCTGAAACCGCCGTAAAGGCTAGTGGCTTACTGGCCGGTTTTGAACACCGGCTGATTGACGACCACACCCTTGAAGTAGACGTAGAGAAAACCGAAGGCCTAAACCCCGTGTTCACTCAGTTAAGTGAAAAAGGCGTTCAGGTTATGAGCATGCGCAACAAATCAAATCGCCTTGAAGAGTTGTTTGTACGTTTAGTTGAATCGGCTAAGCAAGCCGGCTAAGCGAAAAACGGGAAAGGTGAGAATTAATGAAAACTGAAAGTACACAAATGAATACAGAACAAAACGTAGGGTGGTTTAAGCAAAACTACGTGGCCCTAACCACTATCTGGATAAAAGAATGCACGCGCTTTTTGCGCATATGGGTACAAACCCTTGTACCGCCGGCCATTACGATGAGCTTGTACTTCGTCATATTTGGAAGCCTTATTGGTAACCGTATAGGCGAAATGGGCGGCTTTACCTACATGGAGTTTATTGTTCCTGGGCTGATAATGATGTCTGTTATCACAAACTCATATGCGAACGTGTCTTCATCGTTTTTTAGCGCTAAGTTTCAGCGCAATATCGAGGAGCTATTAGTCTCTCCGGTGCCTACATCGGTCATTATTTTAGGGTACGTCGGTGGCGGTGTCGCCCGGGCTATACTCATTGGTATTATTGTGACCTTGGTATCGCTTTTCTTTGTCGACGTGCAAATTCACCATCTTGGCATTATTGCGATAACCTTATTGCTTACCTCTACCTTGTTCGCTACAGCAGGTTTAATTAACGCCGTGTTTGCGAAAACCTTCGATGATATTAGCGTTGTGCCTACGTTTGTTTTAACACCGTTAACTTATTTAGGCGGGGTATTTTATTCTCTTACTTTGTTACCCGAATTTTGGCAGTGGGTAAGTAAAGCGAACCCTGTTGTGTATATGGTGAATGGCTTCCGCTATGGCTTTTTAGGTGTATCCGACGTGGATATCACCCTGTCTTTAAGCTTGCTGGTGGGCTTTAATGCGCTGCTATTTAGCGTAGCTTACTACTTACTTAAAACTGGAAAAGGTATTCGCAGTTAATGGCTAGCGGCAACTCAAGAGAAATCACTACCTCGCAGGTAGGCGTTCACGACAAGCTGGACGACTTGGTGAAAAAGTATCAGGTTAGTGAAAATAAGCGGCCTATCAGTGCTCATACCCAAGCGGCGTTTGACGAGGTGAGTAGGTGGCTTGACGGCTTTGACGGTGAGGTGATTTTAGACTCTTGCTGCGGCGTGGGTGAAAGCACGGCCAATATAGCGCGGGCAAACCCCGATGCCCGCGTGATTGGTGTGGATAAATCAGCGCTTCGCGTTGATAAACATGAACACTACAGCGCAGCGCAGGATAACTACAAAGTGATCCGCGCTGATGTGAACGACCTGTGGCGTTTAGTTAAGCAATCGAATTGGAATGTTACCCAACACTTCTTGCTTTACCCCAATCCGTATCCAAAGAAAACTCAGGTACAAAAGCGTTGGCATGCCAGTGCGGCAATGGTCGATTTAATGGCGATAACGCCCAATGTGGAAGTGCGCAGCAACTGGCTGGTTTACTTAATGGAGTTTGCGCAGGCCGCAAAGCACTACGGGTTAATCTCTGATTTAACTGAGGTTACGGGCAGCGTTCACATGACCCCCTTTGAAAGAAAATATCGAGGCAGTGGGCAAGCATGTTGGCAACTACATTGTCGAAGTGAAGAAAGCTGATATACGTCAAAAACGCTTTTTTATGCACTAGGCAGATGCCAAGGCATCTGCCGTCTATTAGCGAATAACAGAAAACGCTCGCACCCTCCGAGTCTAATGACGGGCTTTAGCGCTTCGTACATTTGCCAGTGGTGGGCTAAACACATAGCCTTGAGCATAGCGAATAGGTAAGCGCTTCACACTTTCTAAGTGAGCCTCGTCTTCAACGTGCTCGGCAATAGTACTCACGCCGTGGCGTTCACACAGCGACAGTAAATAATCCACATACTCTCGCACGGCTTCTTGCTGGTCGTAATGTTTTATTAATCCGCCAGCTAATTTTATTCCCCTTATCGGCAAATTCATTAGCGCACGTATGTTTCCCGGGCACGACCCCACATTATCTACGAACACACCTAGCCCAGCATGCGCGCTTTTTTCTATAAACGTAGTTAAACTTTTGGGGTTAGAAAGGGCCGTTGATGCGCTCACTTCTATGCTAACTCGCTCAGGCGTTGGGTAGCTTGCTAAATGTGTAATAAGGGTATGGGTTAATTCCTTGTTCTCTAAATCTTTCGCGGTAATGTTGATGTTCCATGGAATATTTACGTCGTGAAAATAGCTCGCGCACTGTACAAACATGTTTGCAGCCAGTGAATTTACATGCTGCTCACGCTCAATAAGATATAAAAACTCGCTGGGAAGAAACGTCTTATCGCCTTGGGTAATGAGGCGCGCTAGACATTCATAACGCCACACTCCTTGACTGTTTAAATCAACGATAGGCTGAAAATATGGCACGATATCTTCAATGGAGAAATCCTCGGATATTTCGCGTATGGGCATAAACCGACCTCCTTGCATTGTCGTAATAAATTAACTGCTGGGTTAACTGCCTATACCGCTCGATTTGTATAGCACGTTCAACATCAACACTATTCACAAATTAAATATAGTAGAGAGTGTGAAACTTTGCGGCGCTAATTTTAAAGTAGTAATGTGTGTCACTCTGGTCGCTTGTTATCGGTAAACCGAGTTCCACGGTTAGCCGGTTTGTATATTAAAGCTGACTAATCAGTCTGCATCGCTGGTTTTGTGCAACGAATTGCTTAGCGCTGCCTCTTGGCGAGCTAGGCAATCTGATGTAAAGTGCGACACCCTGAAAGTGTTGTGATAAGTTTTCAGGTTTGGCAACGAATGGACCGCGCCAATATACTTCAGCTTAACCGGTAACGCTTTCGGATAAGCTAGTAAATAGCTGCACTGATAAGTGCACGCTAGATGGCTGAAAGGAAAAGTAAGTGTCAGGCCGGTGTCCTACAAAACCGCCTGTTTATTTCGCCTAATAAACGTAGTGCGAAAGGTGTGAATGTTTTAAGTATGAGGTGTGTTGAGTGGGTGAAGCGCAAGTTAGTTTAGAGCACCTGTTTAGGGTCTTTACCAAACCTGAACACAAAGACTCAAAGCTGGCTCAAATTGAGCAGCATTTATCTGACAATATCTTAGATTTTCTGTCGCAGCACGTGGTGACAAAGAAGACATCGTTAGAAGAAATTGAAAAAGACTTCTCAGACTCGAAAGTACCTGAGTCGCCAGAGTTTGTGTCTACGCATGCTGAAAGCTTACTTGATAAGCTGGTTGCGCATTCTGTAAATACCTATTCACCGACTTTTATTGGTCATATGACCTCTGCGCTACCTTATTTTCATCTGCCGCTATCTAAGTTAATGGTGGGCCTTAATCAGAACTTGGTGAAAATTGAAACATCGAAAGCCTTCACGCCGTTAGAGCGTCAAGTGCTAGGCATGATGCACAACTTAGTGTACGACCAACCGCAACGCTTTTACGATAATCACTTACACAGCGCGGCGCACTCATTAGGCGCATTTTGCTCAGGCGGAACCATCGCGAACATCACTGCACTATGGGTAGCGCGCAACAAGTTGCTTGGCCCACAAGACGGTTTCTGTGGGGTCGCGAAGGCCGGTCTGGCAGCGGCATACCGACATCTCGATATAAACAACTTAGGCGTGATGTGCTCTAAGCGTGGCCACTACTCTCTGTCTAAAGCCGTTGATGTGCTAGGTTTAGGTCGTGATCAGCTTCTGACAATCCCGGCGCCGCGACAAACCCTTGATCCGGCAAAAGCCCTTCGTATTGGTAAGCGTTATCAGGAAGAAGGCAACAAACTTCTTGCTATAGTGGGTGTGGGCGGTACTACCGAAACCGGGCACGTAGACCCTCTTGACGAGTTAGCAGACGTTGCTAACGAGTTAGGCTGCTGGTTCCATGTGGATGCCGCGTGGGGGGGAGCAACACTGTTTTCTTCACGCTATCGCGATAGGTTAAAAGGCATAGAGCGCGCTGATTCGGTAACGATAGATGCTCACAAGCAAATGTATGTGCCAATGGGGGCAGGCATGGCCCTATTTAAAGACCCTCAAAATGCCAATGCAGTAAGGCATCACGCACAGTATATTTTGCGCGCTGGTTCGAAGGATTTGGGGGCCACAACGCTAGAAGGCTCTCGTAACGGTATGGCGATGATGGTCTATTCTGCCCTGCATATTTTCGGGCGGAAGGGGTACGAGTTACTTATCGACCGCAGTATTGATAAAGCGAAAGACTTCTCGCACATGATAGACAAAGCGGGTGACTTTGAATTAACCACCACCCCGACATTATCACTACTGACTTATCGAGTGTGCCCTGAAGAAGTGCAAGAAAAGCTTAAACACGCCGATGCCAACATGCGCAATGCGATTAATGAGAAAGTGGACGCCCTTGTTGTGGCTGTTCAAAAGCAGCAGCGTGAAGCGGGTAAGTCGTTTGTGTCACGTACGCGCTTAGAAGCGCCTGATTACCCTTCCCAATGTATTACGGTATTTCGTGTTGTGTTAGCGAACCCGTTGACCAGCCATAACGATTTAGCGGCTATTTTGGCTGAACAGCATCTTATTGCGAAAGAAACACAGGCGTGGGCAGAGTTGATGAACTTCGTGCGCGATTCTGAAAAGGTGGCGTCCTAGCTATTTTAAGCAGAACAGGGGCCGGAGTATTTGCTCGATTAGACGGATGCTGGTTCGTTAGGCAACCAATTTAAATCAAATAAAAAACGCCCGAGACTGCTGTCTCGGGCGTTTTTTATTATTTCCATTTTGTCATTAAGCGGTATTTGGGAACGCTTACCCGAGGTGGGAGTTAACATGCCGCTTTGGGTTGTCTGTAAAAGAAGGCCCTATCGAGTAATCTGAAGGTTATCAATAAGGCGTGTTTTTCCCATGAACATGGCAACTAACAGAACGAGCTCCTTGTCGTTTGCGGTGGCTGCCTTAAACGTGCTTGCGTTGACTACCTGACAATAATCTTTTTTAAAGCCCTTGGCTTCAAGGTTGGTAACCATCGCGTCTTCAAGTTCTGAAAAGTCAATATTGCCACCCTCGATACCTGCTTTAACGCGCTGCATCTCTTCATAAATAGCACTCGCGGTGGCCTTTTCTTCCTTTGACAAGTAGCCATTTCTAGAGCTCATGGCCAGCCCCGAGGCTTCGCGTTCTGTGGGTACACCGTGAATGGTAACCGCCATAGACAAATCGCGGGCCAATGCACGGATAACCTGCAACTGTTGAAAGTCTTTTTCGCCAAAGAATGCGTCGTCTGGCTGCACCATATTAAACAGTTTAGTCACCACGGTAGCGACGCCGCGAAAGTGACCAGGGCGACTTGCGCCACAGTGAGAATCTGAAATGCCCGGTACTTCAACGAAGGTTTGGGCATCGAGGCCCGCAGGGTACATTTCAGCTACACTCGGTAAAAATACGGCGTCTGCACCTACTGAAATAAGCTTGGCTTTATCTTCTTCAATGGTGCGGGGGTAAGCGTCTAAGTCTTCGTTAGCGCCAAACTGCATTGGGTTAACAAAAATGCTTACCACAACGTTGTCGTTGTGCGCCTTAGCTTTTTTAACAAGCTTAAGGTGACCATCGTGCAGGTTGCCCATTGTGGGAACAAACCCTACACTCTCGCCATTGCGACGCCACGCATTAACGGTTTGGCGCAATGTGGAAATACTATCAATCACCTTCATATCTAACCTCGTTACTGAAAGCTGTGTTCTGGCGATGGGAACGCACCGCTTTGTACGTCTTCAATGTATTTAGACACGGCTTTACGCATATCGCCTGTTTCGACAAGGTAGTTCTTAGAGAACTTAGGCATGTAATTCGCGCTAATACCAAACATGTCATGCATCACTAAAATTTGGCCATCGGTATCTTTACCTGCACCTATGCCAATGACAGGAATGGTCAAAGCTTCGCTAACAGCTTTGCCTAGTGAAGAAGGTACGCATTCAAGGACTAATAGCTGAATACCCGCTTCTTCAAGAGCTTTTGCTTCGCTTAATAACTTCTCTGCTTGGCTTGCCTCACGACCTTGGACTTTAAACCCGCCAAATACATGCACCGATTGCGGTGTAAGGCCTAAATGACCACAAACAGGCACGCCGCGAATGTTTAGCCCTTTGATGGTGTCACACAGCCAGCTGCCGCCTTCCATCTTCACCATGCTAGCGCCCGCGGCCATTAACTTGGCGGCGTTTGCATAGGTTTGCTCTGGCGTGGCATAAGACATAAAGGGCATATCGGCTAAGACGAACGCGCGCTCAGTACCGCGACGTACACTTTTAGTGTGATACGCAATATCATCGATAGTGACGGGGAGGGTGTCGTCTTCACCTTGAAGAACCATGCCTAAAGAGTCACCTATAAGAAGCGCGTCAACGCCTTGTTCATCGAACATTTTGGCGAAGCTAGCGTCATAAGCGGTTAAAGACGTGATCTTTTCTCCGGCCTGCTTTTTCTTAAGCAAACCCGAAACTGTTACTTTCTTCATGACATGTCTCAGATTGATATTGGTTGATATCGTGTGGCGAACTATACGGATTTTGCGGCTAATTGGAAGAGCGTAGGCGTCGAAGTCCATCTAGGGAGCAGTTTGCTACCCAAGCAGAAATCGGCTTGCCGTCGTGCATCACCATATTGGGCGCAATTTCAAACAGCGGCACCATGACGAATTCTCGCTCAGCCATTCCATAGTGCGGAACGATTAGGTCGGCAGTATCAATATTTTCACTGCCGTATAGCAAAATATCCAAATCGAGGGTCCGAGGGCCCCAGCGTTCGCCTTTGCGCTCACGGCCCTCTTCAAGCTCTATGCGCTGAAGCTGCTTTAGCAGCCCATGAGGCTTCAACGCAGTTTCTATCAAGCATACTGCATTGATGTAGTCTGGCTGATCCTGTGGGCCCATTGGTTTACTAGAGTACAGTGACGAGGTCTTTAAAACGCGGGTATCTTCTAACTTGCCCATTGCGTCGAATGCTTTTTGGGCTTTACCTTCACTATCGCCAAGGTTACTGCCTACACCAATATATACGTGTTCTTTATGCATCGGGACCTCGCTTAGCGGGTTTACGCTTGCGTTTGCGAGGGCCGCCTTTGCCGCCACCTTCGCTTTTGCGAAGGGCGTTTAACATGCCCTTCTGTTTACCGTTATCAGCATGTTGGAAGTGCGTCCACCACTGCGCTAGCTCTAGTAAGTCGCCACCTTCTACCTGGCCCCTTACTAGTAAAAAGTCATAGCCAGCTCTAAATTTAGGATGTGTTAGCAGTTGGAAAGCGCGGCGTCCAAAACGTTTTGGTAAACGCTGTTGTAAAATCCAGATATCTCGCACCACGGTGGAGAAGCGCTTAGGGATCATAATACGCTGTGTTTGACGGGAAATAACCTCGCCCGACGCAATATTGAATGCATCATGGGCATTTAAGCCAGATTCGCTTTGTAAACGCTGCGACTGTTCTTCAACCGGATACCACAGTAAAGCGGCGTATAAAAATGCCGGCGTAACACGCTGATTACTATTAATACGCTCATCGGTATTAGCTAGCACGCGGCGAACAAACTGCATTTCTCGGCTATTTTCGTCTTTTAAGAATGGCGCCAACTGTGGGAATAGGGGCTCAATTAGTCCGTACTCGTGCAGCATCAAAAAGGTTTCTTCCCCTTTGCCAGATAAAAACAGCTTTAGCGTTTCCTCGAAAAGGCGAGCGGGAGGAATGTTTTGCAGTAGGTTAGCCAGAGACTTGATGGGTTCTGCGGTTTTTTCTTCAATACGCATACCCAGCTTAACGGCGAAGCGTACAGCCCTTAACATACGTACCGGGTCTTCGCGGTAGCGGGTTTCAGGATCGCCAATAAGCTCAACTTCACGCTTTTCTATAGCGGCTAAGCCGTTTGCAAAGTCTGTTACTGTAAAATCTGCCACGCTGTAGTACATGGCATTGAAGGTAAAGTCGCGGCGTTCTGCATCTTCTTCTATCGAGCCAAATACGTTATCCCTTACGAGCTGCCCGTGAGAGTCCCGTTTCGCTACGACTTTCGCTTTAGGTACATTTTCGTCTTCATCTGACTCTTGATGGTGCCCGCGGAATGTGGCCACTTCAATGATTTCTCGACCAAACACGATATGTGCCAAGCGAAAGCGTCTTCCAATAAGGCGACAGTTTTTAAACAGGCCTTTAATTTGCTCTGGCGTTGCGTTGGTTGCCACGTCGAAGTCTTTGGGCTCGTGCCCCATCAAAATATCGCGCACACAGCCTCCAACCAGATACGATTCGAAGCCTGCTCCATTAAGGCGATACATTACTTTCAATGCATTTGCACTTATGTCTTCACGAGATATTCCGTGCTCTCCACGGGTCATTGTCCTTGGCTTTAAAGCGTTAGGTGACGAACTCTCTTTTGAAAAAGCGCGCTTAACAGATTTAAAAACACGATGAATGATGATGGTATCTCCGCAGACTATAAAGGTTCGTTATAATAAGTTGATTCATGCTGTGGAACAATAATTTCGGCTGTTTTCACTATTTTTTTCCTACTCCACATGGAAATAGCCTCATTTAACACGGACTCAACGTTATTAAACGTTGCTGCATCAGGAAAGGAAAAGCCCAAAAAGTGCATTACGCGCACGATATTATCGATAGGTATGCTGTTGTTGACTGGGGCTGCCCGATTTTGTTTGCTTAATTTTCTGCCAGGCGCTACAGCAGCGACTGGGATGTGCCCATACTCAGGCGAAGTAAAACCAAGTGATTGATACACCGCCCGTTGTAAGGGGGTAACATCAATCAAATCACATCCTCTGATAACGTGGTTCACTTGCTGAAACACATCGTCAAGAACAACAACAAGGTTATAAGAAAATAAGCCATCTCTGCGCTTTAGCACCACGTCCTCAGCATGTAATGCATCAGCGAAAGGCCCGCCCTCAGAAGCGTTAGTTTGCTGGTGGTTAAGTGAAAGCCCGGCGTGGGGCTTAACCTCACCCATAATTACATCGATGAAAGCGTCAAGGGGCACATCAAGTTTTAAACGTACTGCACTATCATCGTTTAACGGGAGGAGTGAACTACCCACGTGTTTATTACGACAGTGGCCATTGTAAACACCGCCCATGGCTTTAATTTGCTTCCGCGTACAGGTGCAGTAGTAAGCGCGCTCTTTCGCAATGAGCTCGTCAAGTACAATTTGGTAGCGTGCGTGCTGCTGACTTTGATAAAGCACCTCGTCGTCCCATAGTAATCCATGGGCTTCCAGCGTGCGAAGTATGTCTTTATCAACGCCGGCTATACAGCGGGGCTCGTCAATGTCTTCCATACGAACCAGCCATTTGCCGTTGTGGCTTTTAGCGTCGAGATAGCTGGCAACGGCAGTTACCAATGAACCGAAGTGAAGTTGGCCAGAAGGTGAGGGAGCAAAACGCCCTACATAACGGTTATGCATAATAAAGGGAGTTAATAAAAAGCCTCATCTTTGTGGGATGAGGCTTTCTGAATTAACATACTCTGGGTTAGTAACTTAACCTTGGAGCTGCTTTTCTTTGATTTCAGCCATAGTCTTACAGTCGATACATAGGTCAGCTGTAGGACGCGCTTCTAAGCGGCGAATACCAATTTCGATACCGCACGAATCGCAAAAGCCGAAATCGTCTTCTTCAATTCGCTTAAGCGTTTTTTCAATTTTCTTTATTAGCTTACGTTCACGGTCTCGTGTACGTAACTCAAGGCTAAACTCTTCCTCTTGAGCTGCACGGTCTACAGGGTCAGGGAAGTTTGCCGCTTCATCCTTCATGTGCGTTACCGTGCGATCAACTTCTTCGCGAAGCTGGTTGCGCCAAGCTTTAAGCAATAGACGGAAGTGTTCTAACTGGGGCTCGCCCATGTATTCTTCGTCAGCTTTAGGCTCGTATGGCTGTAAACCTGCCAGCGCTAATAGTCCTAGGGATTTTGTTTCTTTTCCTGTTGGCATGTGCCACATCTCCTACACTACGACATCCATCTTGTCCTGATTGGACCGATATCTATATCAGACTCGACAACTTCAGGCAATCAATCGTGTCTATGTAATTATTATGCTGGTGTGTCTTTTCTTCATTTAGCCAGCTGGCTACCAGCAAACGCATTAGTGCGTTCTCCCACTAAAACAAGGCGCAAATATGAAGGCGAAATGAAAAAAATCAACCTATTTTTTACAAAATTAAAGGGAGTGTTTGATTTAATAGGATTTTTTGTTCGTCTATTATGCAGCTTGCGGCAAGTAAGGATACGCCTGCGTCAGCGGCTTTCTTTACGCTTTCAGCGTAAGTTGGATCAATGTACTCAGCAACTTGAACACTTTCTATTGCTGTATGCTGAACGCAAAACAATAGGCTGGTCTTTATACCACTTTCAGCAAGACGAGCAAGCTCTAAACAATGTTTCGCGCCGCGCTGGGTTACCGCGTCGGGAAAAAAGCCTTTCGAGTTTTCCGCTAAGGTGACGGATTTAACTTCCATATACTCGATTATACCTTGGTGTTGAGCATTTTCGCGCTCAAGCGCAAAGTCGAAGCGACTATTCGCTGTCGGTGGTGTTACTTCTGCTTTCCACCGTGTTATATCAGAAAATTCCTTCAGTACCTTGTTATCGAGTGCTTCCGCCACCAACTTATTAGCATTGTGCGTATTAATGCCGATGAAATGGCCGTCAAAAGTTTGCGCGAGTTCCCATGTGTATTTAAGCTTTCGTTTAGGGTTAGTCGACTCGCTTAGAAACACCGTATAGCCAGGCTCAGCGCAGCCACTCATAGCACCAGTATTAGGGCAATGAGCGGTAACAATAGTACCGTCTTCAAGTTCGACGTCAGCAAAAAAACGCTTGTACCTTTTTATAAGCGTACCGCGTAGTAAAGAAGGTGAAAACTTCATGTGTCGCCTTTTTAATTAGAGAATGTTAGGCCTTGTTTTATGCCATCGCTGCTAAGCCAATGCCTCGATGGTAAGACGTTTAGTGCTAATACCTTACTTACTTCTAAGTGCAGTAAGGTTAAGGTGGCAAATGGGGTAAAAACCTAGAATATGGCGGCAAAGCATAACAAAGATTTGTGCAAGCGCAATACGCGCTTTCCAGCAACACAACGATGTATAAGGAATAAAATCCAATGGCAGAATTTACTGTTAGCCTTTCGAAAAACAGCGCAGGAGCTGTATGGGGCGAAAGTGCAAAACTTTCTTTTAACGAGTCAGGTGCTGTAATTCACTTACCTGATGACAAGCTAAACGAGCGTCTAATTCAACAAGCGGCACGAAAGCTAGACGGCTTAGGTTTGCCTGCCGTGTCATTAAGCGGTGACTGGCATAAAGAGCAGCAGTGGGCCTTTGCACTTAGTTTTACCCGCGCACGTAAGCCGGCATCAATTAACTGGGCAGAAACCCAAGACAAAGCTGCACTTGAGCAAGAATATGCAGCACTACTTTTCACCCGTCAGCTAGTTAACGATACGCCTGAAGATTTAAGCCCGGTCACCTTAGCAACACGTGCAGCCCAGTGGCTTAAGTCGTTAGGTGGTGACAAGGTTTCATATTCGATGACGGTTGGCGAAGAGCTTAAAGAGCAAGGCTGGATCGGCATTTATAACGTGGGTCGTGGCAGTGAGCGTCCGCCTGCAATGCTTGTTCTAGACTACAACCCAACAGGTAATGCAGAAGCTCCGATAGATGCAGTACTTGTTGGTAAAGGCATTACCTTTGATAGCGGCGGCTATAGCATTAAATCGAGTGAAGGTATGCTAGATATGAAGTGCGATATGGGCGGGGCCGCGACGGTAACCGGCGCGCTAGGTCTAGCTATTACCCAAGGCAGTGAAAAGCGTATTCAGCTAATTCTATGTTGTGCTGAAAACCTCATTAGCGGTCACGCTTATAAATTAGGTGACGTACTTACCTATAAAAATGGCGTAACGGTAGAAGTGGTGAACACAGATGCTGAAGGTCGTTTGGTACTTGCAGATGGCCTGATGGCAGCGACAGAAACTGGCGCACCATTAATTATTGATGCTGCCACACTAACTGGTGCTGCGGTAGTCGCGCTTGGTTCTGACTATCACGGTGTATTCTCACTAGATGATAATGCCCGCGAGCAAATGCTAAAAGCGGCAAAAGAAGAAAACGAGCGTTTCTGGCCACTTCCGCTTGAAGACTTCCACGCAGAGCGCTGTCCATCAGCATTCGCAGACACCGCGAACAGTCGTCCCATGAAAGGTGGCGGCGGCGGCGGTGCTTCTAACGCTGCTGGTTTCTTGTCACGCTTTGTAAAACCAGAAGGCTGGGTGCATCTAGATTTAGCGGCGGCCTATCACGGCGGCGCAACATCTGAAATGCCGGTAGGCGCAACGGCAAAGGGTATTCGTTCAATTGCGCGAATGCTTAATAACTATACCGCCTAAGCGTACTTTTAAACTCAACGCTTAAGTTTGGACAGCGTGCACATTGATATGGCACGCTTACCTACTAAAGGCGAAAAACGTGACGGTTGAAAAGCGCGGCGGGTAAAAACTCGCGCTTTTCTCATCTACTTAAATACCACCAAGGCGCTCTGCAAGTTGTTTGTAGCGCTCTACATCACCACTATCAAAAAGTGGGTTTCCATCAGTATCCTTATCTTTAGATACTAACAAGCTCTCGCGTTCAAGGCGCTCTACACGCACCTCTTGCACGCCAAGGTATGCTGCCACTTCTTTTACTGTCATCAAACTCATTGCATAGTTTCCTAATTTAGATTGTTATTATTTTGGTTTATACGCCCTATAAAAAAGGGCTAATGAGCGCTATTACATCAAAAGCCCATTCGATAGAACATTAGCTAAACGGTGTAAAATGCTGAAACAGATGATTTGCCTAAACCTTCAATTACACCTTTAGGGTAACTATGCTAATGCTGTGTTTAAAATGAAAATACTTAACATATTTCGTCGCTTATAATATCCCTAGGTTCAAGTTAAGCGCATTTTTACTAATTTTCGAGCATTTTTTTACAAGTAAAGCATGAAGGAAAGGCAGAACGTTAAATATAAAGTTAAGTAAAAGAGGCTATTGATAGGAAAAGGTGTTTTTAACTTAGGCTGCTTGGTTTACCATTGCGCGCCATCACAGCCAATCTTGGGTTATACTCGTTGGCCTATGCAATCAAACGCTTACACCGGAGATAGTTAAAAATGGATACCTGGTCTGCTGCCATCATGCTCTTTTTGATCATGGACCCGCTCGGTAACTTGCCTGTATTCATGTCGGTGCTTAAATCGATTGAGCCAAAGCGACGCCAATTTATTCTTATTCGCGAGTTACTGTTTGCCCTAGGTATCTTATTTCTATTTTTATTCAGCGGGCAATCTGTGCTTAATTTTTTGAACGTTGAGCAGGAAACCGTCAGCATAGCAGGCGGTATTATTTTGTTTCTTATCGCACTTAAAATGATATTTCCTTCAACCGGTAACCCCAGCGGATTGGCGGTAGGTGAAGAGCCGTTTCTGGTACCTCTCGCTATTCCTATGATTGCTGGGCCGTCCACATTAGCGGCGCTGATTCTGCTTGCGAATCAGGCACCAGATAGAATGGTTGATTGGTCGATAGCGCTTGCCGCTTCGTGGTCGATAAGCGCTGTTATCCTTTTATTTTCAAATGTATTTCATAAAATTTTAGGGGAGCGAGGTCTAGTTGCTATGGAGCGATTAATGGGTATGATCCTTGTTATGATCGCTATTCAAATGCTGCTTGATGGCGTTACTTCATATTTCATGCATGCCACTGGAGCACTGTAAATGGCAAAGCAAAAACTAAACACATTTGGGCGAGTACGCGCCCTGGAAGGCTGGAAAGCCGTTGCATTTGGTGCTGCATTGCTTGAGCGAATGCTGCCTAACTACACCCTTTTTTGTGACTTAACCGAAAGTGGTGATGCAAGTGCGCTGCGCAATTGCTTAAATTTAGTTTGGGAGACCCTGAAGTCGCCTAAAAGTAAATTCAATATCGCAGTGCAGCTTGAGAAGGTAGAGGTGGCAACACCAGATACCAGTGAATTTGATAATTATGGCGTGTATCCAGCCATCGACGCTGCAATTGGGTTATCTGGGTTACTCAACTTGATGGCGGGGGATGATCCTCAAGGTGCCGTCGTAATTAGTAAGTTGTCTCAGGGTAGTGTAGAGGCCTACTTACTTGCCACAGAAGAAGCCGACGACGAGAGCGTTAAAGTTCACCCGCTCATGGAATTTGAAGTCGAGGTGCAAAACGAATTGCTCGATTACGTAGAGCAAGCCAAGTATCCAGCGAAAGCGGCAGATGAAATGAAAGCGCTGGCGCTTGAGGCGGGCATTTCTAATATCGGCCTAGAACTTTAATTCGAGGGATGTAGGCAAGCCCCACCCTTTACAAGAAAGCGTTGAGTTTCACCTTAATTACGCCGCGTAACAGATAAACGGTTGCGGCCTAATTCACTTCTATAAGCATATAGCGTAGCGCGCTGGTTTGCTTATCTTTAATAATGTTCCAGTGGGCGGGCAGCAATGGGGTAACGAGAGCGCTTTCGTGCTCTAGGTAAATAACACTGCCGCTTTGTACTAGGTTATTATCGACGATAGCTGCTAGCGTGGGAGCAACTAATCCTTTTGCGAAAGGCGGATCTACAAAGATAATATCGTAAGGCGCGTCACTGATATCCTTTAATATATTCAAAGCATCACCTTGATGCACCCCTGTTGCCGCGGTATTACTTGCGTTAACTAAGGTGAGGTTACTTTTCAATTGAGTAGCGGCCTGCTTATCGAGTTCGATAAAGTCGCAGTGTGAAGCATAGCGCGATAGTGCCTCTAAACCTAAACCGCCAGAACCAGCAAAAACATCAAGGCAACGGGCGTTATTTACGTACGGCATCAACCAGTTAAAGAGCGTCTCTTTATTTCTGTCGGTTGTGGGCCTTAAACCTTCTGCATTAAGCACAGGTAGCTTTCTACCTCGCCATTGTCCACCAATAATTCGGATTTGCCCGCTGCTATTTGCACTGGGGGCTCTGGCATTTTCAGAAGAATGACGTTTTTTTGCAGAAGATGTTGCCCGAGTAGGGCGAGAAACTCGCTTCATAGTGGCTGACAATGGTATCATGCGTTCATACAATAGGCGGCAAGTGTAGCCGAATTTGCAAAGAATTTATAAGGATTTGTCCTAACTATGTCGAAACTTTTTGGCTGGTTCAGTAAGAACAAAAAAGCAGAGAAACAAAAAGCGCAAGCGGAAGAAGAGGCTCGCGCTAAGGCAGAGGCAGACGCCCAAGCTAAAGCGCAAGCGGAAGAAGAAGCTCGCTTAAAAGCAGAGGCTGAAGCACAGGCGAAAGCCCAAGCCGAAGAAGAAGCTCGCTTAAAAGCAGAGGCTGAAGCACAGGCGAAAGCGCAAGCGGAAGAAGAAGCTCGCCTAAAGGCAGAGGCTGAAGCACAGGCGAAAGCCCAAGCGGAAGAAGAAGCTCGCCTAAAGGCAGAGGCTGAAGCACAGGCGAAAGCGCAAGCGGAAGAAGAAGCTCGCGCTAAGGCCGAGGCAGACGCCCAAGCTAAAGCGCAAGCGGAAGAAGAAGCTCGCTTAAAGGCAGAGGCTGAAGCACAGGCCAAAGCCCAAGCCGAAGAAGAAGCTCGCTTAAAAGCAGAGGCTGAAGCACAGGCGAAAGCGCAAGCGGAAGAAGAAGCTCGCTTAAAGGCAGAGGCTGAAGCACAGGCGAAAGCGCAAGCGGAAGAAGAAGCTCGCCTAAAGGCAGAGGCTGAAGCACAGGCGAAAGCCCAAGCGGAAGAAGAAGCTCGCTTAAAAGCAGAAGCCGAAGCCCGCGCTAAGGCCGAGGCAGACGCCCAGACTCAAGTCCAAGACAAACCTAAAGAGAAGAAATCGCTTTTTGCACGGTTAAGAGAAAGCTTATCGCGTACTAAGGAAAATTTAGGTAGCGGCATAGTAAGTCTTTTCAAGGGCAAGGCTATCGATGATGAGCTTTACGAAGACCTAGAAACTCAGCTTTTAGTTGCAGATGTGGGGATGGATACTACGCAGAAGATCATTAACCATCTTACCGACAGCGCGTCGCGCAAAGATCTTAAAGACGCTGAAGCGCTGCTTGAAATTTTAAAGCAACGAATGTCTGGAATGCTGTCGGAAGTTAACCAGCCATTGTCTGATGTTATGCAGGCGCATGACGCAAGCGAGGGGCCGTTTGTTATCTTAATGGTGGGCGTAAATGGCGTAGGTAAAACTACGACTATTGGTAAGCTGGCTAAGCAGTTTCAGCAGCAGGGCAAAAAAGTGATGCTTGCTGCAGGTGATACGTTCAGAGCCGCAGCTGTAGAGCAGCTTCAGGTATGGGGAGAACGCAACGATATTCCTGTTATCGCGCAGCATACGGGGGCAGATAGTGCGTCGGTACTTTACGATGCCCTAGAAGCCGCGAAGTCTCGTGGAACCGATATCTTAATTGCTGATACTGCCGGGCGCTTACAGAACAAAAACAACTTGATGGAAGAGCTTAAGAAAGTGGTTCGCGTAATGAAGAAGATTAATCCAAATGCGCCCCACGAAGTGATGCTAACGTTAGACGCCGGAACCGGCCAAAACGCAGTGAGCCAAGCCAAGTTATTCAACGAGGCAGTAGGCCTAACGGGCATTACGCTTACTAAGTTAGATGGTACAGCGAAAGGTGGTGTTATATTCTCTATTGCCGATAAGTTCAAAATTCCTATAAGGTATATTGGTGTAGGTGAGAGCATCGACGATTTGCGCCAGTTCGACGGGCAAGAATTTATCGATGCATTGTTTAGCGAAATGGAAGCACCTGAAAGCTAAAACCAGCGAAGCGGTAGGGAACAAGAATGATAAAGTTTGAGCAGGTAAGCAAAACCTATCCGGGCGGTCAGCGCGCGCTTAGTAAAGTGAACTTTCACATTGCGCCAGGGGAAATGGCCTTTTTAACAGGGCACTCTGGGGCAGGAAAAAGTACCCTTCTCAAACTTATCAGCCTTATGGAGCGACCCACAGTTGGTCGCGTTCTGATTAACGGTCACGATCTCAATACTATTACCCGCCGAGACATTGCCTATATTCGACGAGATATCGGCATGATTTTTCAAAGCCATCAGCTTTTGATGGATAAGTCGGTTTTTGACAATGTGGCACTCCCTCTGGTTATTGAAGGTTATACCCACAAAGAAATTCGCAAGCGCGTGGAAGCCGCTCTCGAAATGGTGGGCCTTAGAGATAAAGCGCGCTGTTTGCCTATTACGCTATCGGGCGGTGAGCAACAGCGGGTGGGGATAGCACGTGCCGTGGTCAACAAGCCGCCTCTGCTTTTAGCCGATGAGCCCACAGGTAACCTAGACCCCAAACTATCCATGGAGATTATTCGCCTTTTTGAAGACTTCAATCAGGCAGGCGTATCAGTCTTAATTGCAACCCACGATTTAGGGCTTATTGCTCGCATGCGATATCGCACGCTAACCCTTAAAAATGGACAAATGATTACCGATGGCTTGACCGATGATCTTTCAAATGGAAGTGCTAAAGGAGATTGGTCATGAGCATTTTGTTTAAAGGCCGTGCACATGGGGCGACTGCCGCCAAAGTGGGTGTTGTTCAATCTATTGTTATGTTCTTCGTAAGTCATGTGCGTCAAGCGCTCTCTAGTTTAGGGGAGTTGTGGCGTCAGCCGGTCGCTTCACTGATGACTATTGGTGTATTGGGTTTAAGTATTACTTTACCGAGTACCCTTTATATTATGGTAAAAAATACGGAAAAGATTACCGCAGGCTGGGATCAAGCCTCCGAGATTTCTCTATTTCTAAAACCCACTATTAATGCCGCAAGCTCGCAACAGTTGGTGGCAAGGCTAAACACTTGGTCTGAAATCGATAGCGTGGTTTACATTCCTGCCGATGATGCCCTAAAAGAGTTTCAGCATCTATCCGGTTTAGGTGATGCGATTGCCTACTTAGAGAAAAATCCGCTACCTGATGTTGTATTAGTAACACCGTCGTTAAAGCATGCATCGCCGACAGCAGCACAAGCCTTGCTCGATAAACTTCGTCAACAGCGGGAAGTGGACATAGGAAAATTGGATATAGAATGGCTGGAGCGCTTGTACGCCGTTATTGATATTGCAAGAGAGTTAGTAACCTTAATTGGCTTGCTCTTATTTATTGCCGTTGTGCTTATTATCGGTAACACCATTCGCCTAAATATACTCAATAAATATGACGAGATTGTCGTTATGAAGCTCGTTGGTGCGACCGATGCATTTATTCATCGCCCTTTCCTATACACAGGCTTCTGGTATGGGCTACTTGGTGGGTTAATGGCGTGGTTTGCGGTGATTATCATTTTGTGGTGGATGGATAGCAGTATAACGACGTTTGCGGCTATGTATCAGAAAGACTTCAATATTACAGGCTTAACCGGTACCGCCTTACTGGCCATGCTGGGGTTGTCTGTACTTCTTGGCCTCTTGGGCTCGCTTATCTCGGTGCAGCGTCACGTAAGAGATATAGAGCCCAAGTAACGTAGAGCGGCAGCTATGCCGTCGCTCTTGGATAGTGTGAAGAGATAGCACTGCGTACACCATTACCCCAAACAATAGCTTGGTTATAAAGCATATGGAGCTGCTTCTGGTCGATGTTAATCACTTTGGCCTGCTTAATAACGTTCATCCACAGCGCGCTTTCAAAAGCGCGAACCAACGTCATATAGCTATTTAGCTCTAGGTTTTTGCCAAGTAATGCGTCGTTCACTTCGTCAGAAAGAGGCAGTTGCTTTAAAATATCGGTCATAGATTGGTCGAGCAGCCCTTCAAGCAGGGAAAACAAACCTACTAAAAACGAAATAGGCGGATTGTTTTTAATTCCCCTGCGTTCGGCTAACAAGTCAAAGAATTTAGCGCGCACCAACGACATATGGATAATTTCTAAGGGTTTATCATCCCCTAAGTTGGTCAAACTCAGCAAGGCGATAAATTTCTTTATCTCAACTTCACCCATGTAATTTAGCGCGTGCTTTAATGACGTGATCTTGTAACGTTTGTTGATAGTGGGGTTATTAATAAACTTAAGCACCAAAAAGCTTAACGTTGCGTCGCGTTCAATAATGTGGCTTATGCGCTCAATATTAAAGTTGTTGTTCGAACTTTCGCCCATTAAGTCAACGATGTTCATTTTAGAGGCGGGTAGCTGCCTTGAAATGCGTGCCTCGGGTTGTGAGAAAAAGTAGCCTTGGAAGAAATCGAAGCCTAAGTCCACACAGGTTGAAAAGTTGTCTTGTGTATCGACCTGTTCAGCCACTAGCTGTACGTTAGCGTCGTGATAGCGCGGAATGTGCTTCTCGATGGTTTCAAAGCGAGTTTTGGTTACATCTACTTTCACGATATCGATAAGAGGGAAAATGTCGTGTGTCGCGCCAACCATCATGGGGTCGTCTATTGCCAGTTTGAAGCCCATCTGTTTAATGTGCTGACAAGCTTCAAATAATCCGCTGGTGTTTTCTGTAGGGTCGGCAAGTTCAACCACCACCGACTCTGGGTTAAACGTGGTAGGGAAGCGCGATATAAGTGTGTCAGAGGAAAACGTAATGAAAGATGTCTTTTCTCCGCTGATATCATCAAGACCCAAAGGGTGAAAATGCTCAGAAATGTACTTTGCTTTTTCTTCATTATGTTCTGGGTAAGCGCCAGCTTTACCATCTCTGAACAACAGTTCGTAGGCAAAGACACTTTTGCTTTTATCTAAAATAGGCTGACGAGCTATAAACGCGAACATAATCTAATCCTGAAGAAAAACGGTTTGAAATCGCTTTTACGATGGTTTTAAGATGGCTTAGGAAATCCTAAGCCACGCTCTAGTGTATGATATGTAAGCGTTATCTAACAACTATTCAATCATTAATTTGCAATCAAACAGTATGTAAGGGGAGTTACTTTTCGTTTAGTGCTGATTGATGGATGTGTTTGGCCCACTTAATTGCTTCGTTATAGTAGCTGTGTAGAAGACTCTGCTTAATATTGTATTTGGCAGCGAATTGTTGAATTCCCGCCCATTTAGCTCGTTCAAAAAACTGTGCAAGGGTCAGACAATGGCGAAGCATGCCAGGGTTGCCACACAGTGCGCCTTTTACATCATCACTAATTGGAACTTTACTTACTAGATCATCAATACGCTGCTCCATCATGGCGTCGAGTAGCGACAAGAGACCGGTTAAAAAACCTTTTAACGGGTTATCGGAGTCTTTTAGCTCGGTAAATACAAGTTCACAAAACTTCGCTCTAACTAATGCCATTTGCATAAGTTCAGAGGGTTGACCATCGCTCAAATTGGCAAGGGCAAGCAGCGAGATAAACTTCTTCACTTCAACTTCGCCCATAAAGGTAAGCGCGTGTTTTAGCGAAGTAATCTTATGCCGCTTATTAACCATAGGATTATTGATAAAGCGCAAAAGCAAATAGGTTAGCGATGGATCGCGCTCAATAATTTTGTTCACTTCATCGAAATCGAGCTTCGCTTGGCTGCTTAGCGTGAGCAGCTCCATCATGGTTAGGCTGCTTGGCCCTAACTTTCTGTGCTTAACAATTTCTGGCTTTGCTAAAAAGTAACCTTGAAAATAGTCAAAGCCCATTTCCTTAAACGTGTTGTACTCTTCGTACGTTTCGATCTTCTCTGCTACCAACTTAATGTTGTTAGCTTTAAAGCGTTCTACGAGTGCAGGGATTTTTTCGTGAGGAATTTCGGTAATGTCTATTTTTACTATGCTGGTAAAGGGAATAAAGGCCTCCCATTTACCTTTCATATCGTAGTCGTCAAGCGCAATAGGGTAGCCCAGCCCACGAATGTGTTTACAGGCTGCAACGAGCGCATCATCAACGTCTACAGTCTCTACAATCTCAATCACCACCTTGCTGGCATCTAAAGATGTAGGGAAGCGAAACATAAGGGTATCGCGATGAAAATTTATAAACGCTTTTTTATCGCCGGTGATCTCTTCGATACCTAAACTTAGATGCGTCGAGGTGAGTATCTTTGACGTAGCTTCATCAGGCGGAATATCAGGAAAACAGTTGTCTTCGCCGATGCGAAAAAGCAATTCATAGGCGTAAACTTCTCGGTTTACATCGAATATGGGCTGTCTAGCGACGTAAGCAAACATTCAAATCCTCTTTGCTTTACTTGCCTTACTCCTTTCCTTAAGTATTTCCCTTCCAGTTTCTTATAATTATTGTCTGGAAAATGCTGTACAGCGGTTGTAGTGCAAAATCGATTAATACAATCTATTATTTTCAGTTTCCAGTATGAAAAGCAAGGTCTAACATAGGTTAATTGAATTTTATGCGTAAAATCTTATGTTTCTGGGTTGCGTTTCGGTACCCTTGCAAGCAATACAATCGTTAGAATTCATACCCGTGAGATTAGTTCTGACCTTAAGGGGTGTAATTAAAGTATAATGATCCCGTGGTTAAATGACCGACCCAACACCGCTACAAGGCCGTTTTTGTGGTGGTATTCGATATGAGGTTGTAAGCTTTTCAGGCTAAGTGTTAGCTAACTAACAGCACTATTTATAGTGCTACTGCAACCTAAGCCAATCTTACCTTTACGAGAGTAATGCCAAAGATTGAAAAATTGAACTTTTTTTCATAGTTCTAGTCTTGATATTGTAGGAATAGTCACTATACCTACACATTGGTTAAACTTTGTATCTTAATTAGGTCTCGCGCAGCTTCGGTTACTTTGCTAATATGAAGCGGCAATAAATGAGGTGAACAATGAGCAACAATTTGCAATCTATGGCCCTGTCAGTGCCACACAGCGGTAGCATTGAAGGCTACATCCAAGCTGTAAGCAGCATTGATATGCTTAGCGCTGAGGAAGAGCGCGAGTTGGCAGTGCGCCTTCGCGAAGACGAAGACTTACAAGCCGCTCGTAAGCTGATAATGTCACATCTTCGTTTTGTAGTGCACATTGCAAAATCTTACTCAGGTTATGGCTTACCCCAAGCCGACTTAATTCAAGAAGGCAATATTGGTCTGATGAAAGCCGTTAAACGCTTCGACCCAACAGTGGGCGTACGTTTGGTTTCTTTCGCGGTACATTGGATCAAAGCCGAAATTCACGAGTTTGTACTTAAGAACTGGCGAATAGTTAAAGTTGCGACCACAAAAGCGCAGCGCAAACTGTTTTTCAACCTGCGTAAGGCCAAAAAACGCCTGGGTTGGTTCACACACGACGAAGTACAAACCGTAGCAAATGAACTTGGTGTGAGTACAAAAGAAGTGCTTCAAATGGAAGCTCGTATGAGCAGCCAAGATCAAGCGTTTGATCTAAGTGCGGATGAAGATGAAACGGGCAACTTTGCGCCTGTTCAATTTCTTGAAGATAAATCTTCAGACGTTGAAACTGACGTAATTAATAATGACTGGGATACAGCGGCGAGTAAGCGTTTGTACTCAGCGATTAAAACGTTAGATGATCGCAGCCAAGACATTATCGAGACGCGTTGGTTAGCAGATAATAAAATCACGCTACAAGACTTGGCTGATAAGTATCAGGTGTCTGCAGAGCGTGTTCGTCAAATCGAAAAGAACGCGATGAAAAAACTTCAAGCAGCTATGGTCGCATAGCAACGTCGATAAAGACTGAATTAAATAAAAAGCGCCTTAACGGCGCTTTTTTTATGGTTGCTATCAAACGCTATAAAACGGCGGGCTTATTAGTGCCGTTACTCTTCCTCGTTTTTTGAAGGAGGTAGTACGTAAAATACGCCTTCAAATTCAGCCACTGGGGTATCGCCATCTAATATGGCTACGCTAAGTTCAAAGCGGGCTTTGTTGTCGTTTTCCAATGGCTTAAACTTACCTGATAGGGTTTCAATATTGCAGATTGCTCTTGGCTTCATGGTAATAGGCTTGTGATAGTGAATATCACCATCGCCCAGTACAATATCGCCATCTAGCCCGCGCTCTTTAAGCTGTAGATAAATCATTCCCCAACCAGTTAATGTGGCTAAAGAAAAGATACTGCCTGCAAACATGGTACCGTGAATATTGATGTTCTTGTTTAGCGAGGCGCGGGTTTCAAGGGTTCTGCCTGTGTATTGGTATAGCTTAATTCCCATGTGTTCGGTGATCGGAATGGTTTCTGACCATGTTTCCTGTAGTGATTTGCACCACTTAGGATGAAGAATAAGGGAGTTATTTTCGGTAAACTTTTTTACCATCTGTTGGCGTTTTAGCATACCTAGTTCATTAGGTGCTTCACGCTCAATTTCAAAACCACAGGAGCTGAAGAAGTCGATGGAAATTTCACGACTATTCGTTACTGCTCGCTCAGCACCTAAATCTTTGGCTACATTTTCAAGCGCAGCCATGATCATCTGACCTAAACCCTTGCGCTGATGGTCCGAATGAACCGCAATGTGACGAATCTGCGCTTCTTCTGCGGTATTCAAATGTACGCGGCCACAGGCCACGATGTCGCCCTTTCGATTGGTGATAATACGGTGTTCTGCAACTTGCTCATATTCATCTTTTTCAGAGCCTGGAGGGAAGTTCCATGGCTGGCGCAAATGCTCCCACCGAAAATGAAAATAGGCTTCAAACTCGGCGTCGCTTTTAGGTGTGACTACCTTGTACAAAATAAACCGGCCTTTTTTAAAAAGTGAATGTGTAGGAGACGTTGTATTTAAAATACCTTTTCATTTGCATGGCGATTATACAAAGCAAAAGCGTAAACAATATCCGCGTCTATTTAAACGTAAGAACACAAGAGGTACAAGCTTAATTATGTAAGCAAGTGTGGGTGGCTTAAGTGAATAGCGGCTCTTTCTGTGCTTAAGTTTACTACACGTTAAACTGAAAGGTTACAGGCCCGTCGTTAACAAGGCCTACTTGCATGTCTGCACCAAACTCGCCGGTAGAGACAGCCATACCTTTTGCTTTAAGGGCGTGAACGAACTTTTTGTAAATGGCTTCACCGTGCTCAGGCGTCGCGCCACGAGAGAACCCAGGTCGATTTCCTTTTTGCGTATCTGCAACAAGGGTGAACTGAGATACAACCAGTATTTCCCCACCGACTTGCTCAATATTCAGGTTCATTTTGCCGTCTTCATCACTAAACATTCGATAACGGCATAGTTTGTTGGCGAGCTTTTCAATCTCGGCATCGCCGTCTTCTTTTTCAACGCCCAGCAGGACTAGCATGCCTTTGCCAATTTCACCGATAACTTCACCTGCTACAGTAACATTGGCTTCTGATACGCGTTGAATTAGTCCTATCACTTAGATGACTCCTGAAGAAAGCGTGACATATCGCGGGTAGCACGACAAAGGGCATAGCCAATGCTCGGCTCAGAGGTACTGTGTCCCGCATCGGGAATGATTTGTAATTGACTTTGAGGCCACGCCTTATGAAGGGTTTCCGCGGCTTCTGTTTTACAAATCATATCGTAACGACCGTGTATGATCGTGCCCGGAATATGACTTATTTTACCTATGTTTTCAAGAATATAGTTTTCATCTAAAAAGCACTTGTTAGACAAGAAATGACACTCTAGTGTGGCTAAACAGGTGACAAGATGCATAGGGTAGTTGGACGTGGAGTCTCCCACACCAGGTGGGAGAGATAGTCGTGAAAGGCGTTCCTCCCATTGATACCAGCGTTTTAATGCGGCGTGGCGTAGTACATCGTTACTGGAGCGCACCATCGCGCTATAAAAGTCGCAAACTGCGCTTGAAGTGACTGGCGTTGGCACGTCTTTGGTAAATCGTCGGTAATGTTCGGGAAACAACTGGGCGGCACAGCCTGAAGGAGATAAAAACCAATCCCGGTCCTCTTGCCTTGCAAGAAAAACGCCTCGAAGAATAAGGCCGGTAACATGAGCGGTATACTTAAGTGCGTAAAGTAACGCTAACGTCGAGCCCCACGAGCCGCCAAATAAGAGAAACTTTGGAATGTTAAGGTGAGTTCTGAGGGCCTCGATGTCTTCAACATTTAACCAAGTGTCGTTATTAAGTGTATCTGCGATGGGAGTTGAGCGGCCGCATCCGCGCTGTTCATAACCGATAATGCGGTACTTATTGCTATCAAAAAAGCATTTGTAATTTGGAGGTAAGCCTGCGCCGGGGCCGCCGTGGATAAAAAGCACGGGGATACCGTTTGGATTACCACTTTGCTCGAAGTAAAGCGAATGCCCACTTCCTACTTCGATAAATCCATTCTCATAGCAGGTAACATCGGGGTAAAGTCGTTTCATTTTGTTTCTGCGCGTTGTGTGAGTGCCTGTTATAGTTTAGTTTATTGTTATACGAACGTTTGCATGCTGACTGCTTCAACGCTGTTTATACTTAAACCTTAAACGCTAAGTGTATACTTTAGAATAAGTGTCATTACGTGCTAGCTAATCATATTATAGTAAGAAATGCGAGGATGTTTATATGGCAGGTCAAGGATCGGGCGGTAATGTAATTGCCGCAATATGTAACTTTTTTATTCCTGGTTTGGGTCACTTGGTTCAAGGCAGAATTTTGGGCGCACTGTTTTACTTTATAACAGTAGGTGTTTGCTATGCCCTAGCGGCAACGGTAGTACTTGCTATTGTTTTTTGGCCGCTAGGCGCCATATTACATTTGATAAGTATCATTAGCGCAGCGCGCTTTAGAGGTGGAGTAACCGCATGAAACTAGTTGCATCAGCATTTGTTGCTATGCTTGCCCTTGGCGGGTGTCAGTCTGCATATTACGCAGCGTGGGAAAAGGTAGGCGTTGAAAAACGCGATATCTTAGTTGACCGCGTAGAAAACGCAAAAGAGTCTCAGGAAGACGCACAGGAGCAATTCAGTTCAGCCCTGGAAGCTTTTAGTGCGGCGGTTGCTTTTGACGGCGGAGAGTTAGAAGAGGTTTACGACCGCCTGAACGGTCAGTACGAAGACAGTGTGGCAGCCTCAGAAGAGGTTAGCGCGCGTATCGACAAAGTGGAAAGCGTTGCTGAAGCGCTGTTCGACGAATGGTCAGAAGAGCTTGATAAGTACGAGAATGCTTCGCTTAAACGCGATAGTGCAGCTAAGCTTCGCGAAACCCAGCGTCGTTATACCTCGTTGATGAAAGCTATGCGCAAAGCTGAAAGTAAAATGCCCCCAGTACTTAATGCGCTTCAAGACAATGTGCTGTATTTAAAACACAACTTAAATGCAAGCGCGATTGGTGCGTTGCAAGGCGAGCTTTCAACTATTGAGAACAATGTAGCCCAACTTATTGGGCAAATGAACTCTGCAATTGCCGAGTCGGACGCCTTTATTGCGTCTATGAAAAATTAGTTGTTGAAGACATTTCATGTAAAAGGGAGCGCACGCTCCCTTTTTTATTGGCTTATTCCCTGTCGTAAATAGCGTTAATGCTCTTACCACTTGTAATGTGAAGCTTGTAAGCAGAAGTGGTGTAGTCACCTTTTAATTCTGCCTGCGCTTTTCTTTACTACTCGTGGTGAAAAAACGCGATGCCTATAAACGCGGGTGTGCTAAAGAATATTACTCTTTTGGGACTTTTCGAGGCGCGTGTTCTGCTTTTTTATTTTCAAAAGCTTCGCCTAGACTACAGGTAAATTCCGCACCAAATAATACGATTATCCAAGATAAGTACACCCATAAGAAAAGAATAGGTACTACGGCAAGCGCACCATAAATCAGCTCGTATGAAGGAAAGTTGGTGACGTAAAGGGCAAAACCAGATTTTGTAATTTCAAAGGCAATGGTAGCAACAATGGCACCTACAAAGGCATGTCGGGCGTAGACTCTTCTGTTCGGCACCACCATGTATAAAATAGCAAAAGCCAACAAGGCAGCACCGCTAGGTACAAGGCTTAATAAAAAGGTTCCTAAACCAGGAGTGTATTCTTCAGTAAACGCTGCCAGCCCGGTTAGGTAGGAGCTTACCACCACACTTGAGCCAATGAGCATGGGGCCAAGGGTGATAACCATCCAATAAATAGCAAAGGTATAAACAATAGGACGATCGCTTTGCGTGCGCCAAATTCTGTTGAGCGTTTTGTCCACGTTGGATATCAGCATTAATGCGACAACCAAAAGAGATAAAATACCGATGGCGCTCATTTGAGACGCGTTACCTACAAAATCTGTCATGTACTTGTGCACAACATCGCTCGCGGTAGGCACGAAATTACTAAAGACAAAGTGTTCAAGCTTACTTCTTACTGAAGCAAAGGCGGGAAAGGCCGACATGATGGTAAAAGTCACCATGATAAACGGTACTAAAGATAACAACGTTACATAAGCTAAGTGCCCGGCAGAAATAGTAATGTTGTCCTCTTTACAGCGTTTTATAAAAATACCGAAAAGGTCCCTTAATTGTGGGGCAACGTTGTTATAAAAGGTTTTAACCTTATCTAAATCCACTCAACTTCTCCTGAAGATAGCGTCTGTCGCTTAAAATGTGCGAAAAATAGTGGCCATATGATGGGAGGCCTATAGGTGTGGATAGTTCAATACACCTATATCAAATGGTAACTGGGGTAAGCCTTGGTGGCAAAATTTAAATTAGGCTTTATGCAGGTGATATAAAAAAGGCGCTTTTTACGCGCCTGTTCTGCATTCATATTATCAGAGGGTACTGTTAAAGCGAGTGCCACGGAGATTATGCGCCACTGCGTACGCCTAGCATATGGCAAATGGCGTAACTGAGTTCGCTACGGTTAAGGGTATAGAAGTGGAAGTGCTTAACCCCTTCTTTCGCTAATACCTTAACTTGGTCCATAGCAATGTTTGCTCCAATAAGGTTTCGCGTTGCCTGGTCGTCAGCGTCAAGGCCATCGAACATTTTATGTAGCCACCCTGGAACATGCACGTTAGTAAAGCCAGCGAATTTAACCAGGGTTTGGTAATTGGTTACTGGCAAAATGCCCGGCACTAAATCGATATCTACACCGGCAGCGGCTGCGCGGTCTCTAAATCGCAAATAAACGCTGGTGTCGAAGAAAAACTGCGTAATGGCTTCGGTTGCTCCTGCTTCAGCCTTGCGTTTAAGGTTAAGCAGGTCGAACTGCGCATTCGGGGCTTCAGGGTGCTTTTCAGGGTAAGCAGCAACGGAAATATCAAAATCCGCCACGTCTTTCAACAAGGCAACTAAGTCAGAGGCGTACATCTCTGTTTTTTCTAACCCTGGCGGTAAATCGCCGCGAAGCGCAACAATACGGCGAATGCCTGAATCCCAGTAGTCTTTTGCAATTTGCTTAAGCTCCTCGCGGCTTGCATCTACGCACGTTAAGTGTGGAACTGCAGCAACACCGGTTTGCTGTTGAATTCGCTTAACCACATCGTGTGTTCTGTCTCGTTCGCCGCTATTCGCACCATAGGTCACCGACATATAGCTTGGCTTTAGCGGCGCTAAGCGCTCTACAGATTTCCATAGTGTTTGTTCCATGGCTTCCGTTTTAGGCGGAAAAAATTCAAAAGATACATCAATATCACGCAGTTCCGACAGGGACTGGTTTAATGCATCGATACCTTGCGCGTAAGAAACCATGGCTTATTCTCTTGAAAATATAATTTTATAGACGTTTAGACGTCTAAATTAAATAATATATGTCTAGACGTCAAGAGGTTTACACTGCTCAATTGACCTTTTCGTGAACTTGTTTAGAATTTCTGTTCATAACATAAAAAAGAGTAGACCGAGTTAGTACAATGGCAGAATGGAACGGTAAGTATATTCACCCCTACGCAGAGCATGGTAAAAAGAGCGAGCAGGTAAAGAAAGTCACTGTCTCTATACCAATTAATGTGCTGAAGGCACTCACCGACGAGCGTACTCGCCGCCAAATAAACAATTTGCGCCACGCCACCAATTCGGAGTTACTTTGCGAAGCGTTTTTACACGCGTTTACGGGGCAACCTTTACCGAACGACGATGATTTGCGCAAAGACAATCCTAATCGGGTGCCAGCAGAAGCGCGTCGCATTATGGAAGAAATGGGTATAGATCCAAGCTTTGAAAACAACGTCTCGGAAGATGAATAAAGTTCAGCTTAACCCATGCTAACAAAAAACGGCGCTATTAGTGTGAAGTGATCTCACAATAATAGCGCCGTTTTTTATGGCATATTAAACATAGTAATTCTTGTTTAATGCTACATCACTGAAGTTAGCCTTTCGCTAGTCTGGTTTTCGGCAACCCCACTGTTAATTTACCCCTATTCGGCCGAGTTTTCAGGTACCCGGGCCACGCCGGACGCTATCGCTGCTTTAGATACCGCAGTTGCGATACGTTCACATAAGCGTGGGTCCATCGGCTTAGGGATAATGTACTCTTTACCGAAGGTCAGACTGTCGCTTTTACTTGCCGCTAATACTTCTTCTGGCACCGGCTCTTTGGTAATGGTGCGAAGGGCTTCAACGGCGGCCACTTTCATCTCGTCGTTTATGGCCGTGGCGCGAACATCTAATGCGCCGCGGAAAATAAAAGGGAAGCATAGAACGTTGTTAACCTGATTTGGGTAATCAGAGCGCCCGGTTGCCATAATGAGGTCTTTACGCACCTCATGGGCCAGCTCTGGCTTTATCTCTGGGTCTGGGTTTGAGCAAGCAAATACAATAGGGTTCTCGGCCATTAACGCTAGCGTTTCTGGTGGTAAAACGTCAGGCCCTGATACGCCAACAAAAATATCTGCGCCTTCCATAACATCTTCAAGGGTGCGTTTGTCGGTGTTGTTAGCAAAGAGCTTTTTGTGCTCAGTCAGCTCTTCACGACGGGTATGAATAACCCCTTTTCTGTCTAGCATATAAATGCGTTCACGCTGGGCGCCGCATTTAATGAGTAGTTCCATGCAAGCTACCGCGGCTGCGCCTGCACCCATGCACACTATTTTTGCACTCTCGATATTTTTGCCCTGAATCTCAAGGGCATTTAGCATACCCGCTGCCGTGACGATTGCAGTACCGTGCTGATCGTCGTGAAATACGGGAATTTTACAGCGCTTTATAAGCTCTTGTTCAATCTCAAAACACTCAGGGGCTTTAATATCTTCTAAGTTTATACCGCCGAAGGTGTCGGCGATATTCGCCACAGTATTAATGAACTCTTCTGTCGTGCGATGCTTTACTTCAATATCAATGGCATCTAGCCCGGCAAAGCGTTTAAACAGCAAGGCTTTACCTTCCATCACAGGCTTTGAAGCGAGGGGGCCAAGGTTACCTAAACCTAAAATCGCGGTGCCATTACTAATCACGGCTACCATATTACCTTTAGCGGTGTACTTATAGGCATTATCGGGGTCTTCAGCTATTTCCCTAACTGGTTCGGCAACACCGGGGCTGTATGCTAATGCAAGGTCGTCAACACTATCTGCTGGCGTAGACAGCTCTACGCGAATTTTTCCGGGGGTGGGGTAGGCGTGATAATCGAGTGCGCGTTGTCTAAAATCTGACATGTAAAATTGTATCCTTAGATGTAGGGTTCATCGGTGTTTTTACTCACGCTTTGCCGCTATCTTATGTCGTTATAGTTATAGGAAGATAAACACAAGCGCGTTCTAACCAAGTAATTACAAAAAGTTTTAAACACTGAAACTGAGCGAATCTAGCCACAGGTTCCAGCTTAATTTGTTGTTGCATTTTCAGTTACGCAATATGAATTCGAATAACTGAAAGCGCTACAAGGCATGATAGCAAGCCAATATTCATAAGATTAATACCCACTATCAGAACGCCTATCGCAACTCTAACACAGCATTTCATTGTGTACATATCTGATCAGAATCCTCATTAACCAATGTAGGGGAGCCACACTAATTAGACCAGTAAATTAAGCCTATAATTATCATTCATCTCATTTATTTCAATATGTCTTTGTATTTTTAATTTCTATTATTGTGAGGCGTAGGGATCACAGCCTAAATTTTCACCAAACGATTATGTCTGCGGCGTCGTTTTGTTAATATCTCAAACATTGATACCGAAACTGCGGCGTGGACGAGCGTAATGACAGAACGAAAACTTATTGAAGTACTCACAGACGTATGCGAAAGCGTAAAAGAAGACAATAGCGGGTTTGCCTGGCTTACGCATACTGGCCACTGGCGTACACCTAAAGTCGTGGCTGTTTTTAGTCGCGAGCATGAAAAGCAGGTAGCGCAAACCAATGGGTGGGATATGGACTTTATAAGTTGGGTGAATATTGCAACAGCGGCCATTAAATCTAAACCCGTTGGGGTCTATTTTGACAGCGAAGAAGCATGTAAACAACGTAGCGGCGGCGACTGGGACGTGCACTTATCGAAGCTAGACAACGAGCATTAACGCGCCGAGCAGGCGAGGCTTAAGGCGCAGAGAGGTTTTTTCGTTTACAGTGATGCGAGGGGGCACGCGCTGATAGCCAATTAAGCACAGATATTATTTAACCTGCAAATAATGACAGGCAATAAAAAAGCGCCGTATAGGCGCTTTTTTCGAACTCGATATCAGGCTTACTTTTTGCCCAATGCACCGAAACGCTTCTTGAAGCGATCAACACGACCACCAGTGTCAACGTTACGTTGCTTACCAGTGTAGAAAGGGTGACATGATGAACATACGTCTAGGTTGATGTCTTTACCAAGCGTAGAACGAATTTTCATAACGTTACCACAAGAGCAAGTTGCTGTGATTTCTTCGTATTTAGGGTGGATATCTTGTTTCATGGGATTACCTCACATAATAAGGCCGTATCGCTATACAACCCGAAGTCGCACACCATACGTTACTTAATTCAAATGATAAGTCGTTCAAAGAACAGCCTATCGCAAAAAGAGCGGCGCATAATAAAGGATGGCAGAGGGTTGATCAAGCGGTTTTTGTATGCTCGCTAAACAACGAAACATTCCTTTTATGCTAAAGCGCAAAGTATGTTTAAATATTTCAGTTTAATGGCGGGTAAAATAAGCGTGACTTTTCCATGCAGCTTACTCTAGATACGTTTATGTGCGCTTATGTAACGGTTACGCCCGAAAGCTCAATAGACTTTAATAACTTTACGATAAGGTAGAACGTTCGCAATGGCCTTCATTCAAGTTGCTGTACCAGTGCCGCTGCGCCAACTTTTCACATATACCCACGATAGCGCACTAGAAGCAGGCGTACGGGTAATGGTGCCTTTCGGTCCGCGCAAACTTGTGGGCGTAGTTGTTGAAACACTACAAAAATCAGAGAGCGAGATTGACAATAGCAACAAGCTAAAAGCCATTGAAACGGTGCTAGATCATCAACCTATTATTGATGGGGTGCTGCTAAAAATGGCGCAATGGCTGTGGCAGTACTACCACCATGCTCCGGGTGAAGTGTTACACGCCATGCTGCCTGTATTATTGCGAAAAGGCGAGTCGGCAGGCCCTACTCCACAAGATATACTCATGCTTACCGATGAGGGTAAAAAAACGCTGTCAGCGTCGCTATCTCGCGCCCCAAAGCAAAAAGCGTGTTTTACCGCCTTGACCAAACGGGCGATGCTCGCGATAGAGGCGCGTAAGCAGTTTGGTGCGCCAGCGGTAAAAGCCTTGGTAGAAAAGTCGCTTGCCGTTATCAAAGAGGTTACTCCTGAATTTAAGCCGGGCGCTTGGCTATCTACGTTAACAATGGAAGATAAGCCTGTTCCCGATACTGAGCAGTCAGTTGCCATCGCCGCCCTTAACCGTCAACACGGCAACTTTGCGGTTAGCTTACTTGAAGGGGTGACCGGTAGCGGCAAAACAGAAGTATACCTTCAAGCGATAGAGCCTTTACTGCGCGAAGGAAAGCAGGTGCTTATCCTTGTGCCTGAAATTGGGCTTACCCCGCAAACGGTATCCCGCTTCGAAAAGCGCTTTGGCATTGCCGTGGGCGTATTGCATTCGCAACTTTCAGACAAAGACCGTCTGCAAGTATGGCAGCGAGCAAAAGCGGGCGAGCTCGGTATTGTTATAGGTACCCGCTCTGCTATTTTCACCCCGCTTAATAACCCGGGTATGCTTATTGTTGATGAAGAGCACGACGAGTCGTTTAAGCAGCAGGATGGGCTTCGCTATCATGCTCGCGATTTGGCGGCCATGCGTGCGAAACAGCATAATATTCCTTTACTGCTTGGCAGTGCCACCCCTGCTCTTGAAACCCTTAATAATGCGCTAAGCGGCCGCTATGCGCATTTACAGCTCACCAAGCGAGCCGGGGGCGCGCGAAGTACCCATCAGCACGTATTAGATGCGCGCGACCAGCCAATTCACTACGGTATTTCACAAGGCCTGTTAACCATAATGCGCCAGCATATTAGCGCAGGGAATCAGGTGTTGGTGTTTGTAAATCGCCGAGGCTATGCGCCAGCGTTACTTTGTCATCATTGCGGCGAGACAGTAACGTGTAAGCGTTGCGAGCGACCTTACACCGTACACAAAGCGCAAAACCGATTGCAGTGCCACCATTGCGGCGGCATGCGTGCTATGCCAACAAACTGTGAAGCTTGCCATTACAACGAGCTAGTTACTGCGGGTACCGGTACAGAGCAAGTAGAGCAGGGGCTTGCTAGCTTGTTTCCCGGGGTAACGCAGGTGCGAATAGACAGCGATACGGTGCGCGGTAAAGATAAGTTACATCAAACGCTCGATGCAATTAACCGCCAAGAATATCAGCTGCTTGTGGGCACCCAGATTTTGTCTAAAGGCCACCACTTTCCTCACGTTACATTAGTGGCGGTTCTCGATTGCGATGGCGCACTGTTTAGCGCAGACTTCAGAGCCCCTGAAAAGCTTGCTCAACTGGTAACTCAACTTGCTGGAAGAGCGGGGCGTGCAAGTAAACCCGGTGAAATGTGGCTGCAAACCCATAATCCTCATCACCCGCTGCTACAAGATTTGGTGCATAATGGTTACGGGCACTTTGCCAGGCATGCGTTAATGGAGCGAAAAGCGGCAAGCTTGCCCCCGTTTATTAGTCAGTTCGTAATACGCGCCGAAGCTACTGATAGCAGTTTGGCTTATCGATTTTTACAAGACTGTAAGCAGGTATTTACGCAAGCGCACGCCATTGAGATAAGCGGCCCGTTCCCATGCCTAATTGAAAAGCGCCAAGGCCGATTTCGATTCATGCTGGTGTGTAGTCATCAAAAACGCGCCCCGCTTCATAATGCGCTGCGTTTGGCGCTTCCGTTTTTACAGGCTTTACCGCAGGCCACTAAGGTAAGGTGGTCAATCGATATCGATCCTACCGATTTCAGTTAGCTTGTTGAGAAGCAATACGTTAAAATTTCGCCACGACTAAAGGTGTGAGAATCTTTCCCCTTTAACTAGGTTTGGTATACGACGTTTTCTTACGAATACGAACAACGATAACAAGTAGGAATTTTGCCGACTATGGCTCAACGCGATTATGTCTCTCGTGGGCGCTCTACTCAAAAAAAGAAGCCTGCTGGAAAAGGCAGAAAACCCGCTGGCAATGCGCAAAAAAATGCACCGGTTGATAGTAAGCTTCCTATTGTTCGCCTAATCGGCGTTTTAGCACTCGTAATTGGCTTTGGTGCTTTTTTATGGTCAATTAAAGATAACGTAGAAGATGATGTGGATACACAGGCATCTCGCCCGGTTGCACCTACACAAGAGTCTTTGCCAGAACTACCTGAAGAAGAGTGGGAATACATTAAAACCTTGCCTGGCTATGAGGTTGAGGTAGAAGTTAGAGAACAAGAAAAATCTGACAAACGCTACTTGATGCAATGCGCGTCGTTTAGAACCCGTGCGCAAGCTGAAGAGATGAAAGCCAAAATTGCCTTTCAAGGTTTAGAGGCGCTTATCAGACACAGCACCGGCAGTAACGGCGATTGGTTCCGCGTTATTTTAGGCCCTTACGAGTCTAAACGAGATGCGGAAAAAGCGAAGCACAGCCTGCGTAAAGTGAATATTGCGACCTGTCAAATTTGGTACTGGAACTTGTAGTACTTAGCACTAGGTTGCGAACACGGTGGTGGTTTCGACATTGAGGCGTATAGGTTTTGCTAAATTTCTTTAGCTAATGCCTGCGCCTCGACTACTTCACACACAATTAGCCATAGACCACATTCGCGAAAGTATGCACGCAACAAATAGCGTATTCAATAAACAATGTATGTGCTAAGCCCTTATCGCAGCCACCGCTAGGCGCACATTATTCTGTCTTGCCCTTGAAATTAGAAAGCCTCCCCCCACTTATTTGTTATTGAATTTGTACGCTGCTGCCTTTGCATGATAAAAACGCGGCAGCGCCCAGCTAAACGGGGAATTAACGTGACAACGATTGTATCTGTACGACGTGGGAATCAGGTAGTGATGGCCGGTGATGGTCAGGTATCACTAGGCAATACCGTGATGAAAGGTAATGCACGCAAAGTGCGCCGTTTATACCACGATAAAATTTTAGCGGGCTTTGCTGGCGGCACGGCCGACGCATTTACGCTATTTGAGCGCTTCGAAGCTAAGCTTGAAGCGCACCAAGGCCATTTAACCAAAGCCGCCGTAGAGCTTGCCAAAGACTGGCGCACTGATAGGGCGCTGCGCAAGTTAGAAGCCTTATTGGCAGTAGCCGATGAAACCGCTTCTTTCATTATTACCGGTAACGGCGATGTGGTGCAGCCAGAGCAAGATCTTATCGCCATAGGTTCAGGTGGCAATTACGCGCAAGCAGCGGCAACGGCACTTTTAGATAATACGGAATTAAGTGCAAAAGACATTGCTGAAAAAGCACTGACCATTGCCGGTGATATTTGCGTATTCACTAACCATAGCCAAACGGTTGATGTACTAGATTACTAAGTAATAGCTGAATGCTGTTATCGGCTTGTTGTCGCCCGTTTGAGGATAAGTACAACAAGCATTGTTAGAAAAGGGTTTATTCATGTCTGAAATGACACCAAGAGAAATTGTTCACGAGTTAGACCGTCATATTATCGGTCAACAAGATGCCAAGCGTGCTGTATCGATTGCACTTAGAAACCGCTGGCGTCGCATGCAGCTTGAGCCTGAGCTGCGCCAAGAAGTTACGCCAAAAAATATTTTAATGATTGGTCCAACGGGTGTGGGTAAAACAGAAATTGCCCGTCGTTTGGCAAAACTTGCCAATGCGCCATTTATCAAAGTAGAAGCAACAAAGTTCACCGAAGTGGGCTATGTAGGTAAAGAAGTTGAGACGATCATTCGTGATCTTGCCGATATCGCGGTTAAGATGACGAAAGAAAACGAAATGAAAAAAGTGAAATTCCGCGCGGAAGAAGCGGCGGAAGAGCGCATTTTAGACGTATTGCTGCCACCACCAGAAGATGCGTGGGGTAACAAAGAAGACGTTGAAGATCGCGGCACACGCCAAGCGTTTCGCAAGAAGCTGCGTCAGGGTGACCTCGATGACAAAGAAATTGAAATTGATGTGGCGCTTCCACAAGTTGGCGTAGAAATTATGGCGCCTCCTGGCATGGAAGAAATGACCAATCAGCTTCAAGGCATGTTTCAGAACTTGTCTGGTTCGCAGAAGAAAAAGAAAAAGCTGAAAATTAAAGAAGCCCTTAAACTGCTTATTGAAGAAGAAGCGGCGCGCCTTGTTAATCAAGAAGATTTGAAAGAAAAAGCGATTGAGTCGGTAGAACAGCACGGCATTGTATTCGTCGATGAAATTGACAAAATCTGTAAGCGCGAAGGCAATAACTCAGGTGATGTGTCACGCGAAGGCGTTCAGCGCGATCTGCTTCCACTTGTAGAAGGTTCAACGGTATCAACGAAACACGGCATGGTAAAAACAGACCATATCCTGTTTATCGCTTCTGGCGCGTTTCAAATGAGTAAGCCGTCGGATCTTATTCCAGAGCTTCAAGGGCGCTTGCCTATTCGCGTTGAGTTATCAGCGCTTAAAGTGGGCGATTTCAAACGTATTCTTACCGAACCTAATGCGTCGCTAACGCAGCAATATATTGCGCTAATGAAAACCGAAGGCGTTGATATTCGCTTTGATGATTCGGGTATTCAGCGCATTGCCGAAGCGGCATGGCAAGTCAACGAGCGCACTGAAAATATTGGTGCTCGACGCCTGCACACCGTATTAGAGCGTCTTATGGAAGATATCTCTTTTGACGCTTCAGAAAAAAGCGGTGAGTCGTTTGTAATTGATGCCGACTACGTGAATAACCACTTAGAAACCTTGGTAGATAACGAAGACTTATCGCGCTTTATTCTTTAATTAACGTTGAATAGAAGCTTCCCCGACGATTGGTTATCCAATGCGAAGGGAAGCTTCGATTACTATCTTACCCTTGTTTTTTTTTAAGCCCCTGTAAAACAGGCGTTCCGTATTGCTAGACAAGGTTTCGTAATCGCCTTAAATAATTTTGAAATACAAAAACTACTTTTTAGTGAAAAGTAAGACGGGCGTTTATAAAGAGAGTAATTCTTCCTTAGCTGCATCTAGAAGTTCATCCCATGTTTCAGGCGGGTGACCAGACTTCAGCATTCTTTCGAACACTTTATAAGCATCCGTTTTGCTTCCGTATGCGCGTTTATTATTCTCGTCATTAACCCATGCATAAACTATGATTTTTGACTCAAAGTGATAACGAAAAAACAAGCGATATTGTTGGAAGAACTTCGCTCGAAACCAATGTTTATTGTCATCACCTAACGCACTTCCTTGGCGAAACTCAGCGCTAGTAGGATCATGGGGAATGAGTTCGAAGGTTAGCCTTTGAATTGCAGCTAAACGTTTAGTGGCATTTTTTCTAACGTAACCCTTTGGGTCTTTTTCTCGTAAGGACTCAACCTGTAATTTAAGGTTGAGGTACTGTTCTTTAAACAAGGGGTGAGCGTAAAGTGTCCACCCATTTACAACCATTGGTATCGTTTTTTGCAAGCTTACTCGTCCTCGTCCAACAAGGGAGCATCTAAATCAATTTCTACACCGTGAACCAATGTATTAACACTTTCACGCATACTCGCTGATAGTGGCTCGAGCTTTTCAGGGTGAGTCTGCATATCGCGTGCAATAAATGATAAAAACTCGCCAATAACGGGGTCGCTTTCTTGTGATGCTACACGTGATATCACAACACTACCATCAGACTGAATAGCGTATTTAATTTTGTCTTTTTTACCCAAGCGCAATGCCTGACGAACAGAACTAGGCACTGTAGTTTGAAAGCGATCTGTAAGTGTTGATTCAGTTTCTAAAGCCACGTGTGCCATAACAACCTCTATTTTTAACTAATATTGTTAGTTCTAATCTTAGTTTGTAAATGTAGGTAATGCAAATGCATTATCTCTTTCGGTGAAAGCTAAAAAGACGTGAGTGACTCTGCACTGATATGCTACTTCTCACACACCTCAGTCATCTTTAAATGGTAAATTTGCAACCCCAATTTCGAGGTGCTTTGAGTTTGAATATGACTAATCATTATGTCTTTGAAAGCAGTTCTACTAGCCTTCCTGTAATATCCAACCCCGTATCCTGCTCTACTTTTAAAAAGTACGGGCTAGGGTTGGCCTCTAAAAAGAAGTATTTACCCTTTGCACTTTTTCGCCAGTCGATAGCACACCAGTGCATGCCCAGCGCCTGGCATATGGCTATGGCAAGCTGCTGTACTTCATTAGGTACAATGGTTATAGACACACTTGCCTTATCATCGTTTCTATAATCGAGTTCGTCAGAATCAATTTGAACACTCAACACGTCTTGCCCCAGCACGTAGCTTCGTACGTTTACCCCGCCAATGTACTTTTGGAAAGTAACGGGGCGCTCACTTAACAAAGTATTAAGCAGAGGGCGCATATTGGGCTGTTTGTTTACGAATTGGGCTGTTCGTCCTCCGCGCACAGGTTTATAGATAACCTCCCGCATATTGTTGCAAAATTGAGAGGCGACCTCAGGCGCATTGCCAACAAACGTGTAAGGAATATGAGCCCCTAGCTTGCCCGCAATACGGGATTGATAGGGCTTGCATTGATGACTTCGAACGGCATCAATAGCATTGACCCACTTTATATCCGTATAGCTAAACCAGCATAATAAGGTGCTGGCTCTTTCTTGCTCAATCCAACCAAACTCCCTTTCAAAGGTAGTACTCTTGCTGCTTGTATCAGCCCTTTCTGTATCTGTGCTTTGTGCAGCAGTACCTTTTGTGTCGGGCGTGGCGTGCGTACGTTTAAGTGTGCCAGGTAGGTACTCATGCCAATACGCCGCCTGAGTATTTGAAAAAGTGACCCTTGGTTGATCGCATAACGAGGGGGAATTGAAGTGAATCAACCCATCGTCAAAATCAGGGTCATAGCTTATTGTCCATTCAGTGCCAAATTGCGCCGTATTAGCGTAATAGAAGGGAGTAGCAGATTGGCTAAGTGCCATGGCTATATGCTTAATTTGTGGGTCTTGTTCACTGCCTAATAATGCAACGTGCATTCGGCCTCCTTGCCAGCGTTAAAAGAGTGAAAGGTTAGAACGGAACAAAGCAACGCATGCGTAGCGAGTCAAATCGCTCGCACATACGCTGCCCGTGTTTACGGATAGTTGGCCTGAACTACGATAAAATATCGGGTAGTTTGCCACCGCCTTCACCAATCGCTAAGGTGATATATACGGGCTCTTTTGGCCCCCTATCTTCTACTGGTCCTCCACCTTCTACAGGGTTAATATCACTCAAGCGAGCCCGTAGTCCTCCTGATACGTCGAACAGCTGCTCCTCAACGAGTGTGACTGGCTGTGCACTGGCACACGATTTTACAGTGAGTTGATGTTGCTGGTTTTTCATAATTTACGCTCCTTGTATTGGCGTTTTGTGTAAAAAGGCACGTTCGCTTAAAGCGAGACCGCCTCGTGGTAAAGGGTTCTAAAGCAACCCGCAATAAGTGCCGAACGGCTTGAAATATTGAGTTTTTTGTAAATATTAGCGCAGTGAAATTTCACCGTTCTTTCGCTGATAAAGAGCTCTGAGGCGATAACTTTATTAGAGCGGCCTTCCATAATTTTGTGAGCTACTTGCAGCTCGCGTTTAGACAAGCAGTTAATAGGAACTACACTGTCACGAGCGGTAATGCCATTGGCATTAATTTGCATACGCTCATCTTCTGTCATTAATACTGCGGGTTCTCTTATTTCATGGGTTTTCATCGTGTTTCTCCGTGGTTACCTGATATTGCGCTTCCTGATACTTCGGTAGGAGAGCAGGGGTGTAGTGTCCCGTTTGCCAAGCGGTAAACTTTATCTGCCATAGCAATTGACTGTGGGCGATGGGCCACAATAATTCGGGTCATATTGAGTGATGTTAGATGCTGATTAATGCGAGCCTCGTTGGCCATATCCAGGTGGCTGCTCGCTTCATCTAGAAACAGAATATCGGGCTCTTGATAAAGGGCTCGGGCGAGAAGCAGTCGCTGTTTTTGGCCACCGCTTAAACTGCTTCCCATATCGCCTACTAAGGTGTGGTATTGCATAGGCATATGCATGATATCTTCATGAATGCAGGCGATATGTGCGACGTGAACCATTTTTTGTAGGTCTGGCGCTTGCTCAAAACAGCAAATGTTCTGCGCTATGGTACCGCTTAAGCAGGCATCGTCTTGCAAGACCGATGCGACAACAGGCTGCTTAACGCTGGGGCGTTCAACTTTGCCTTCTGATACCGGGTAAAGCCCCATTAGGCATTTAAGCAGGGTACTTTTGCCGCTTCCGCTCTCACCAACAATTGCTACAATATCACCTGATTTGACGGTGAGTGCGAGGTCCTTAAAGATCCACTCGCTAGATTCACTGTATCGGTATCCCAGCGATTTAGTTTCAAGGGCGATGGCCGTATTATTAGGTAGAGATTGATTCGCGTAATAGGGTAGGTCAGCATTTTGGTAACGATGAGGTTTTACTTGTACCGGCGTGAGTACAATATCGCTAAGACGAGAAAAGTGAACGCCCAGCATATTGAGCTCTACCAACTTATTAACCACACCATCTAGTGCGCTAACAAAACGTGATTTATAGGCGATAAAAGCCAGCAGCATACCAATGGAAAGGGTGCTTTCCATGACTAAGCTAGCCCCGATATACACTACAATGAGGTTTTCTGCGCCAAACAGGAACTGATTAGTCAGCGTGCTGCCAATATTGATTTTACCCAGTGTTATGTCTTTGTTTAAAGTGGCCACGAGTTTGTTTTGCCATTGTCCGTGACGCTGTGTCTCTTGCCCGTAAACCCGAATTGGTAAAATAGCCCGCACGCTTTCCATGAAGTGACTTTGTTCGGACGCTGCAAGGGCAATGCGCTCTGTGGTAAGGCGTTTAATAAGGGGGAGTAGCCCTAAGCGAATGGCTAAATATGTGGCCATGATTGCCACTACGACGAGGGAGAGCTTCACCGAATAAACCATCATTACCGCTAAGGTGACGACGGCCATTAGCCCATCTAATAAAGCCGTTACCACGCCGGTGGCTAAAAACTCTCTAATGCTTGCCAGTGAGCCAAATCGAGATACCACGTCGCCAATGTGGCGCTTGTCGAAGTAGTCGAGAGGAAGTGACAGCAAATGTTTGAATACTGACGCCGACATTTGAAGTTGAAGCCGCGATGACACCGACAAAATAACCAGCTTTCTTACCCCGCTAGTAAAGGTTTCTAGCATCAGTAATAGGGCAAAGCCAATAGCGAGCGCTTTGAGTAGGGCGTTGTTATTGTAGATAAGTACATCGTCTACCACGGTTTGCATGTAATAAGGCGCAGCGAGGGCGAATAACTGCAGCACCAGGGATAAGGCGAATAGCGTAAGAAGGTTGCGTTTAAACCCTGTGGTACGTGTGAAAAACTGGGTAAGGCCAAGCCGCGGGCCAGCTTTGATTGGGCTAAAGCTGTCGCTAGGTGATACCTCAAGCGCAATGCCGGTAATGCATTTAGACGCTTCTGCATAGGACAGCCTTCTTTCGCCAAGTGCCGGGTCATGTATTGTGATACGGTCACCTTTCACTTTCGTCAGCACAACAAAGTGGTTCATATTCCAATGTAAGATGGCTGGGCAGGTAAGTTGCGTGATATGGGAAAGCTCTATCTTTATTGCCCGGGTTTGAAAGCCCATATCACTCGCAATTTTCATTACATCTTTTAATGTGGTGCCACGTAACGACACCGACATAGATTGGCGTAGGGCGTTGAGATCCCGTTTATCTCTATAGTACTGGGCAATCATAGCCATACAGGCAAGTCCGCACTCAGCCGCCTCACTTTGTAAGATGACAGGCACGCGTTTTTTAGTGGTCAGGGTGTGGCTAACGTGGGGCATTGTCATACTCATCATCATTAAAGCTTCCCTGAGATGCTGTAAAGCGGTTCCATTAACCATTCCATTAGCGTGCGTTGACTTAGGTGCACATCAGCTGAGAAGGTCATGCCGGCCTTTAGTGATATATGATTGCCATACGCTAATATTTCTTTCGTACTTATGGCTGCCGTAACGAGATAGGCTGGCTCATTGATAGCAATAGGCGCGTCGATAAGTTCGCCCGGCAGTACAAGTGACGGGGAAACATTGAGGATCTCGCCCTTCTGCACGCCAAACTTCTGGTAGGGAAATGCGTCGTAGCGAATGTGTAAAGCTTGCCCTTCACGCAAAAAGCCTGCAGCGCGAACGGGAACCGCGATGCGCGCTTGAATATCAGCATCTTTGGGAAGGAGAGTAAGCAACGGGCGCGAACTATCGACGGTATATCCCGCTTTAACGTGAAGGCCAGATATATAGCCACTGTGCGGGGCGTAAATGGTTTCCTCATAATTGCTTTTATGACTTACAATCTGTTGCTTAAGGTCGCTATACGTATTTTCAAAACTCGCCAATTCGTTGGCTTGTTGCTGAGGCAGAGTTGCGAGTTCATGGGTGAGGGAGGCTATGTTTGCCTGTTCTGTACTGCTATCTCTCTCGGCCAGTTTGAGCTGTTGCTGCGCGGTTATTCGTTGAATTGTGTGATTCTCAAACTCGGTGTGGCTTATATGCCCTTGGTTCAATAAAAGTTGAGCGTTTTCCCAATGGTCGGTCGCCATAACCCACTGTATTTTGGCTAAATCAACAATGTCATTCAGGTCGTCCAAAGCGCGTTTAGCTTGAGATAAGCGTTGTTCTAAGCCGGTGATCTGAGCTTGATGTAGTGTGCGAAGGCGTGAAATGCTCTGGTGTGTTCGCGCTTGCTTTGCTTCCAGTTCTATAAGCAGTTGGCTACTCACGCGATTGCCCAACGCGTCGCTACTACTGTAGTTAATTTTTACTAATGGCGTGCCTTCTTCTACATGTTGCCCTTCGTGAATTAAAACCTCGACGACATTACCGCGCCTTGCATCTGCGTACAGTTTAAATACTCCGTGGCTCGGTTCTAGCCACCCGTCTACCGATGCCTTGCGCGCGTAACTGCCTAAGTTTAAATAAACAAGGGCAGCTGCTATCCAAACAACCAATACAAAAGCAATAGCCGAGTAAACCGGTTTGGGCGTCATTAAAAAGCTCCCATCTACCTCATTAGATTGCTCATCAATCGCTTCTTTTCTAAACAGTCCTGTTCTCATTTTCTGTCCTTGTACTGGGCTAATTATTCGGTGCGTGTGGTTGCACTAGGAGCCGGATAAACACGACATCAATGCCAAAAACGTATCACGCATAGGGCACATAAAAGGTATCTGGCTGCCGCTTCCGTGTAGGCTATTTATCCTTGGCATCTCAATCCGTGACGCCTCCTTTATGCTACTGCCAGATACCTTGTGGTCATCATTACTGCGGTGACGGTATTCACTATAGGAGTGTTTAGGAGTGGGCGAATTATGGCTAAGGTCCGAATCTCTGGAGCACTTTAATTCTCAGGGGGTGGCGCATTTTTATAAGCGCTTGGCTCAAAATTGAAAGTTGATATGACGCAAATGTTTGGCGAAGAAATAGAAAGAAGTCATAGAGCTGTATAAAGAATGTGCTATAAAAAGCAGAGGGATAGGGAAATAACACAGCAAAAATACAGAAGGTAGCCTCATGTTTGTACCCAGTATACTTTTAAAGCAACTTTATACACGCGCAAGTCTAACCAAAACAGATAAAGGCTTATCTTTCTCTCTTAAAAATAGATTGAAGGATGCGACGATTAAAGAAGTAAAATGGATATCACTTGATGGGGAAAAGATTCCAGAGCATAAAATTTCACTCCAGTTAACTGCCGACTCCTGTATTTCTGTCAAAGCGCTAAATCAATCAGACGGCGAGCCCTTTGGCTTGCGTCAAACCATTACCGTACATTTAGATATCGATGAAGCGCCTTGCCCCGAAAAGCGCAAACTGGGTATTTGCTTCTCTGCTTCCCCCTTTGGAAAGTTTAAATTTGAAGTGGAAGACAATATTACTGCGCCAGGACAACGCAGCGCTTTTATTCCTCGTGACGACATGGATGACTACGGCGAAAGTATTATAAAAACACGCCAAGAATATTTCGAAAGCGCCACCGGAAAGAAAATTGATCACGTAGGTAAGTACTCAATCGACCCGCAAGCACTTAAAGGGAATATTGAGCATTTTATTGGCGTGGCGCAGGTTCCTATCGGTATTGCAGGGCCGTTGAAGATAAACGGAGAGCACGCACAAGGGGAGTTTGTTGTGCCGTTAGCGACTACCGAAGGTACGCTGGTAGCATCGTATAACCGCGGCATGAAGCTGCTTAACATGAGCGGTGGCGTAACGGCAACGGTCGTCGACGATGCTATGCAGCGAGCCCCTGTATTTATTTTTGAAAATGCACGAGGTGCTAGAGATTTCGTTAAATGGATTAAAGCAAACTTTGAAAAGATTAAGGAAGAAGCAGAAGCGACCTCAAGTATTGCTAAGCTGACGTATATCGACCATTTCCTATCGAACAAATTTGCGTTTTTGCGTTTTAACTTTAAGACCGGTGACGCAGCGGGTCAAAACATGGTTGGCCGTGCTACCTTCGCAGCATGCGGGTGGATACTCGATCATTATGAGGGGATAGAGAATTTCTACCTTGAATCTAACTTTGCCACCGATAAAAAAGCCTCACAAATAAACATAATGCGTACTCGTGGTAAGCGAGTTACCGCCGAGGCAACCATTAAGCGTGAGCACTTACTCGAAGTTATGCGGGTCGACCCTAAACAAATCGATTACCACGGGCGTGTTGCCGGCGTGGGTTCGTTCTTGTCCGGTGTGAATAACACGGGCCTACATTCGCCTAACGGCATCACTGCCATGTTTATCGCTACCGGACAGGATGTGGCGAACGTATCTGAGTCGTCTGCGGCTATGATGTATTCTGAGCTTACTGACGACGGCGACTTATACGTGTCTATAACCATTCCATCACTTATTGTAGCGACTTATGGCGGCGGTACAGGCATAGGTACGCAGCGTGAATGTTTAGAGCTGTTAGACTGTTACGGGCGCGATCGGGTGTATAAGTTTGCTGAAATTGTGGCGTCGGTTGTGCTTGCCGGTGAAATTTCGCTGGCCTCTGCCATTAGCTCATCTGACTGGGTGTCATCTCACGAGCAGTATGGCCGAAATAGGTAGGGTGCATCAATAACGGATTATACACAGCGAAAGCTAATTTAATTAATCTTAAGGGCGCTTGTAGGCGCCCTTTATACCTAAAAATACTGGCCAATAAAGGCACCGCGATTGCGCTTCGCCACCGCTTGCATAAATGCGCTAAAGCGCTGTGCGTTGCCGTTACTTCGGCTAAAGCCTACGCCGTGAATACGAATAACAGGCTGGCCATTGGCTCCTTGGTTAGCTTGGGTAATTTGACCCACAATTTGGTCTAGGTTTGATCTTTGGTAGTCATCGCCAAACACGTATAGGCTCACGCGGCCTTTGGTGTTCTTGTAAAGCTTTATGGCTTTTAAGATCCCCGCCTCCGGCTGGCTTGCGCCCCCTTTAAAGCTTTTCATTTGGCTCATCGCCGTATCTCGCATGGTTTTTCTGTCGTCAAGCCATTGGCCTGCTTTACTGGCAAACATGAAGCTTCCGTCGGCAGACATTATCTGAAAACCTTTCATTTTAGGGTGATTTTTTAAAATGTCGTTCACAATGGTTATCACGCGATTCCATCCACTGCCAGAAGACATAGACCCAGAGTTGTCGATAGCGAAAATGACGTATTCAGCGTCGGTAGGTATACCGCCTACGTCATCATCAGGGGTATCAGTGGGATTAGGCGTATTTAGCATAGCCGTTGCCTGACGTATTTCATTACGCAGGGACGACGCTTTGTCTTTTAACTGATTAATGGTTTGCTGTGCCCGGGGTATCGACGAGTCTAGATTATCTTTTTGCTCTGTGACCGACGCTGTTTTGCTTTGCGCCGCCTTAAGCTCTTGAAGCTTATCCGATAGCGCTCCTTTAAGGGTTTCTACGTCAGCTTGTGCTTGCAGCACCTGATCGATAAGCACGCTTACATTGCTGGGGCCTCGTTCGGTATCTTCGGTGCCATTTTTAGCCAATAGCACCAGCATAACTACCGCACCGAAGGCACAGGAAATAATGTCGAGAAAGGCGATGTTGAATACCTCAACGGGGGCGCGCTGAATCTTCTTCACAGTATTTTACTCATTAAGGCCACTTTGGTGCCGGTGATAGGAAGGTGCCGCTGGTTGCGCGGGTCCATTCCCAGTACATGGGTGAGGCAAACGGGTCGCCCTCGATAGGCAATAGAATAACGTTGTAGTGCACCCCTTTTTTGGCTCGCTTTATGGTTTCTACAAATAGTTTTCTTCTACAATCCGACGAAATGGACTTTTTACTGTTAATGAAGTTTTTACAGTTCATGGGAAGGCCATCTCCGAGCGTCGGCAACCCGTCGGTCACAATGTAAACATCCGTTATGCTGGGGTTGGCTTTAAACAGGGTAGTTAGGCCTTCCTGAAGATTGGTGCCTCCATTAGGCACAATGCCGCCCAAGTCTTTCACAATGGCGTTCATCGAACCGCTTACTTTGGCGCTGTTTACGTTGCGAAGACCTAAGGTGGTTGCGGTGTCGGAAAAGGCAACCATTGTCACGCGAGATTCCAGTGGCACGCGCGCTAGCATCCATTGTGCTACCCGCTTGGTTCTTATCCATTTAGGTGTCGATACTTTTTGCCCATCGCTTAGTGCCAGTTTGCCCAAAATATCGAGCAAGTTGTCGCCCATCATCGATGCGCTTTTATCGATGAGAAAGCCGATTTCGGGGCCTTCTATTTTCATCCCGGTAATGTAGTTTTGCTCGCCAGTTCCCTGCATTTGGATGTTAGCTGATTTCTCGACTTCTTTAGACAAGGCGGCAAGCTGGTTTTCAAGGTCGGCCACCACCGCCATTTCCGTTGACATGTCTTGCAGTAGCTTAGACTGGTCTTGCGTGGTGTCGGCCTGGGCTTGTTCAGCGTCCTCCTGCTTTGCCGACTCTAAGGCTATCTTATCGTTTATTTCATCAATCGATTTTTTGAGCTTTTGTTGTTCTTGCTCTGCCGCGGCGAGCTCTTGCTCTAGCTTCTCTTTTTCTTCGGTCGGGTCTGGGGTAAACGCTTTAAAGTCGACCAGAATAAAAATAAGAATAACCGCGCCAAGGCCACAGGCCATCACGTCTAAGAAGGCAAGGTTAAATCCGTCTTCGGCTTTACGCACTTTAGGCATAGTTACTTCGCCTAATTAATGGTGCAGATGAGACAATAAATGATGCTCACACGACTCTTGTGTGCGAATAACCATGGTGTCTTGACGGCCATTGAGTAAATGCATTAACAACATCAAAATAAGTGAGATGAAAAGCGCAACGAGCGTTGAGTTAAACGCCACGCCCAAAGACGCTGTCATTCCGGCTATATCACCGTCCAGTGCGGCATCGGCCTGCGCTAGGGCTGCGCCAATCCCGCGAACCGTGCCCACGAATCCAATCGAGGGAATAGCCCAGATAATATAGCGAATAACGTTATTGCCGCTTTCAAGCTGCGCCGCTATGTTTTCTACTGATGCGTGAATAGCATCGGCCGCGTGCTGCACGTTTTGGGTGTTTTTATACCGTCTTATGCAGTTTATCCATGTGCTGTACGCCGGTGTATCGCTATAAGACGAAGACGATAGTTCGTTCAGCGCTTTATCGACATCTAGCGGCGTGTCTTTGTCGTGTTCTGGTAGCAAATCTCTTGAATAAATTTCTTCTTCATCAAGTAGCTTCCATAACTTGTACACCATTAAAAAGATACAAAACAACATAAGTGAGATACACACTTGTTGTTCGATATCTTTAAGAATGACCCAAATAGAAGACAGAGAGGCTGTACCCACCGTCGCCATCACTTTTTCCGCCGCCGGGCGAATTAAGCCTGCAAATAAAAAGTGCACGACCGCAAAAATAAGTAGAAACACCCCGCCGCTAACTAGAAAGCTGGGGGTCATCGACAACGTATTATTCTTATTCATTCTTAGTCCTTGCTGCCTAAATATTTGTTGGGAAGTCTTGGGGTGAATCTAACGAAACAAAGTACGCACTGGCTGTGCCCGCTATAGCTAATAGCACGGCGGCAATGATTAGTTTCTTTTTCATATTAATTCTCATATCTCGCTATTCGAAAACCAATGTCATCAGCTGGCGCGCTCTCGCCGCTGCGCACGCTGGCTCTTATATTCTTCAACCTACCGGTTTTAAAAGACGCACCTTTAACAACGTGTTTGCCTTGCCCGCCTGGGCCCATGTAGTCTGCGTAGGTGCCTGATTGATGTTGTGGCGTTACCGAGTAAATGTCGTGAACCCATTCGCGAACGTTTCCGTCTAGATCGTAAAACCCACCTCGGTCTGCCTTAAACGAACCTACAGGCGCTTTATCTGCAAACCCATCGTCATAGTCTTTTAAGATGAATGTCTGCTTGCCACGTAGCGACGCGTCGGCAAAGTTACCTTGCTTGTCTCTGAGTCGGAACTGATTGCCCCACACGAAGGCTGTAGATGATGCACGACGATGCATTTTGGCAACGAACTCCCACTCTGCTTCGGTGGGAAGACGATACCCTTTTGAGGCTTTATCAACCCCCCTTACTTTTCCGTTTTGCATAATGTAAAACCCAGTGAGCCCTTCTTTTTCACTTAGCCAATTCGTGAAGGCCGCCGCTTCATCCCATGAAACATTTGTGACAGGAAGCTTAGTTCCCCCACCTTGCCCTTTAAACGCGGCAAACTGAGCTTGTGTGATTTCGTGCTTCGACACCCATACTTGACGAGAAAAAGAAACGTCTCTTTGGTGTTCGTTACGCTGACGATTTTTTTCGTTAGCTGGCGAGCCCATGGTGAACGCTTTTGGGGTCACCAATGACAGCTGAATACCTAACCTAGTAGCGAAAAGCGGCGTACCGTCTCGGCGCCTTGCTTCAAACTCTGTAAGCATGTCACCGTGTACCTTGGTTGACGATTTCGCACTAGGTGTCACCGTTTTTTGTATCTTGCGGTATCCGTCGCGCTCAAAGGTTACTGTATGAGGCAAAGCCTGAAGGGTCAGCGTTAAAGGCGTTTGTCCTTGCTTAACTCCGTCAATTGAAACAAGGGCGTCAGTAGAGGCGGTAATAACCACGCGACCGAGCTCTTTTTCTAATTCAAATGACAGCGCTTTCGTTTCGCCCGGGGCGAGTGTTACGCGCTGACTTTGCGCAATAAAGCCGGTCTTTTCATACTTTACTGTGTGTGCCTTATTAGCGTCTAAACGGGTATTCGCCTTCACGGGCTTACCGTTAACCGTCAGTACGCCACCTTGTGGCTTCATCGATACTGCAATTTCCGCTTGTAGCGGCTGAAGGTTATAATTTCGAGTCGGTAAGGGGCGTTGATTAGTGACTTCGATAGTATCTTCTAAAGGTTCCAGGCCTGCTTTAGTCACGCTTACGCGATATTGTCCACCTTGTGTATTTATCTTCAGAGGCGTTACGCCAACTTCTTTTTTGTCGAGCGAAACGCTAGCGCCAGAAGGCGTGGAATTAATACTAATAACCCCCTCAATAGCGGTTAGCGCGATATTACGTTGAATGTCTTGTGCAATATCGGCATCAAACTGTATTTGTGCATCTTGGTAGTGAGGGTGGCTAGCATTAACCGTGTAGCTTCCCTCTTCCAGTTCAGTGGATAGGCTGGGCGAAACGGCGACTTTTTCTTGGTTAATCTTCCATGTGACCTCGTCGAGCTGAGGAGACGTGGTAACGGTCAAGGTGGCAGGTAAAGGCACAAGTGTGACGTTTATCGTGCTTGACGAGGTTTCATCAACCACCACGCTGGCGGCTTTGTATTTGGGCGCCGACACGGTAACTTCCGCCGCACTGCCAAAAACATATAACTTGTCGGCCATAAAGAGCGCAGTGCCGCTTACCACGTTAAACTCAGGCGCTTTTGCCGCACGCTCTGGCGACACCACAAACGCATACCCTTTGGTGAGAAAAAGCCAACTAAAATAAAGGGCCAAGATCACGGCTAGCCCAATTAATGAAGCGATAGCCATTCCTTTGCGGCGTTTCTTCCCTTTCGCAATGGCTTCATCGATACTACTCACTAACGTGTTCCTTATACTTTTTCAGTACATGCAATATGTACCGAAAGGTTGGTTGCTGACGGTGATACTTCGATTTCTCGAATAGTAGAGCGGTAGCCGTCACGGCTTCCTTCAATCCGGTAGGTGCCAGGTTTAAGCTTGATGGTCTTGCGTTTTACTTCGCCTACCAGTCCTACGCCTAACACTTTAATATAGGTGTCGTTATCCGATGTTATCGTGACATCACGAGGCGTATTAACGTCATCCATAACCTCTTCAAGGGCGCGTATCTGAGCCAGCAGTTTGGGGCTTTTCTGTGCTAATGCGTGAGCGTCATCAACTTCTTGCTGCGCAAGGCTTCGCACTGTGTTATCGGTCAGTCGTTCAGGACGCTGCTGAAATTCTTTTAGGCGTTTTGCCGTGCTTAAGATAGCTTCGGCATTTTGTTTTGCCTGCTGCAGTATGGGGCTGGAGGGAAAAGACGATAAACCTTTGTTCGATAATAGGGCGACCGTCTGCCATTCATCAGCACGTGCAAAAAGCGTAACCTGCTTTTCAATCTTGTTTTGCTCTTCACTCGCTACCAGCGTGTTAAGTTTTTTGCTAATGGTCTCAAGTTCACGGCTTGACCCATTGATAGATTTGGCGTCCTTTAGGTATTGTTTAGCTGCGGCATAGTTTTGCTGTGTTATAGCGTCATTGGCCTTTGCTAATAATCCGTTGAAGCGGCTATTTTTTAATTGATTATCTATGGTGGCTAGGGCTTGTTTTGTATCACTTCGATAGGGGTCTAGAGCAATTATCTTCCGGTAGGCTTCCCGCTGTTTATTAATGTTGTTTTCAACCTTACCCACCCGGGCTTGTTCGTAGGCATCTTGCACCTGATTAAAGACATCAATTCGCTGCTGAAGTATCTTGGCTTGCTCGAAGTCGGGGTTAATATTAAGTGACTGTCGATTTAAGTTAAACGCCTCAGAATTATTATTGTTATTAAACGCGTTGAGGGCTTTTTCATAAGGCGCTGTGTAGGCCTGTTCGTATTCTTTATTTAGTGCTGCTGTGTTGTTATCGATATCGTTTAATAACGATGTTACTTCGCCGTAGTTCGAGGCACCGTATTCATTAAACGCTTGGTTTAACGACGCTTCTATTTGACCGGCTTTAACGGCGAAAGGGCGTGACTGGCTTACGCGTTGCACTAGGCCTGTCACCCGTTGTTTTGACTCGCTAAGCGCGACTTGTAATGCTTTACGCTCTGCTTCGCTAAATTCTGTAACCTGCGGGTTTGGTGTTTCCCGGTTGTTGGATTGCGTGGCGTTGTCGGTCTGTGCCATGGGGCTTTTCGCCTCGTTGGACACATTGGGTAAAAAAGACACAAGGAGTACGCCTGCCACGCCAACAAAGAGGACAACAAAAAAGCCCAATATACTTTTTTTAATCAGTGCTTTTTTCTTTGCTCTGCTTTGCTCAATTTGCTGTTCAACGCTTGGCATGCGTAATCCTTTACTATGATCTTATAAATAGATGAGAACGGTTTTAACAGAATATGACTACGCTTAAAGCGCAGTCATAGGTGTTGCTTCCATTTCATAGATATCTTTTAAGCGTGAACGCAGTTGGTAGTACTGTTCACTCGCGCTACCTTGAAGTTCAATACGCTGGTTATCAATTTCAACAATTTGATCGGCAACTTGAATATCAAGGTTTTGGCCCATTTCGTCAAAGAGATCCCGCTGTGCGTGAAGTTCTTTGTTCGTTTTAATCGCTTCGTTAAGGGTGCCAATGGCGGCAATCCCTGCACCGGCGGCTGCCACTTGCCCAGCAGTTGAGCTAGAGTTTGAGCCCAGTAGCACTGAGGCTACGGCAAACAAACCGGCCGTCACCTGTTTAGTGGTGCGCTCAGCTTTTAGCTCTCTGATTTTCTTAGCCTCTGGAAGGGTTTCTTTTTGGTATTTTCTGTAAGGCGTTTCTGTGGTTACCCAAAATGAATCGTAGGTTTCCTGAAGGCTATCAATAAACTGCTCGTCCTTTGCTTGAATAGCGCGAACACGGCGAAGCATGGGATCGCTTTCAGACGGCGCACTCACCAACTCAACTTCACCTTTACGGCTTTGAGAAAGATACTGGCTAAACGCTTCAGGGCTATACATTTGTGCATAGCGCAAGTCTGACACCATCTGTACTTCTTGTTTGTAGGCTTCTGATTTTTTCATTAGCAGGTCGTAGACGTATTTAGCAATTTGCTCAAACACGGGCGCATTAGGGTTTTCTCCACGAGACATCGCATCTCTATACCAACCTTCGCTAACGCGGTACTCAAATTCTTCCTCGCCCCATACCGTATTTTTTGCGTCCATAACCCTTACGCCAATTTCTACGGTTTCCGTATCCGAATAATTAATTTTACCAAGAATATAAACATCAGCGAGTGCCGACGCGTCTGGGGTTACATTGATGCTTCCAAACGATTTGGTTTCACCTAACGCTTCTTTGGTGGCAATAGCAAATCGATTTGCTTCTAAGCGTCTTACTTGCGGCCAGATACCTTCTTCTTCTATTTCATCGTAATCTATCGAACCATCGCTTTCTGTAGGAAAGCCGGGGTCAAAAACCGGAATAGCGACATCCATATATATATCTGAGTTGTAGCGATAACGGTGCGAGTTCGCGCCAAGCTGTTGCCCACCGCCAGGGCCAACCATCGACGGGCCTACGCTAGTTACATTAGTTTGGGTTGAGCCACATCCGCCTAAGAGTATAAACGATGCCGTAGCGACCACTGTAAACAGGGCCTTTGGATTAAATGAAGACATTTCCTTTCCTTCCTCTGAGTTTTATTTACAGCCGTATTGCTCTTTTAATGCTTGGAAATGAGCTTTTTCTTGCTCTGTTGTCGCTCCTTGCAAACCGGCAATTACGGCATCACATACCGCTGAACTTCCACCTTTTGCTTTACCTCCAGTAGATTGCTTTGAAGGATCTGAACTAGAGGTAGTCGTTTGTGAATGGGTTGATGATTCTTGAGATTGGGCGCTGTTTTGCGCATTTGACTGCCCTTGGCCGCCACTGGCTGCTGAAGCGCTAGACACGCTTCCCGAGGCTGCGCCATTTCCTGCACCAGCACCTTGGCCAGCGGCGCTAGCCACACTTTGTGCGCTAGATTGCGCTGCGGCATCCATGCATTCTTCACTTTGCTCTAAAGCACCGAATAAAGAGTCATCTAAAGCTTGAATTTTTTCAGCCTCTGTCATGGTAGACATATCTTTGTCACCAAAGTCGAGAACGGAACAATCTTGATAATACGTAGGCGTCTCGCTTGTTTGTGCGTAAACAGGCGCGAGAAAAAAAGTGAGAAGTAATAGTGCAAAGGGCAAATGATGCGGCATAGCCAAATAAGTCCTTTTATTTTAATTGGCTTGATACATACAAATACATGTAAAGCCCTAGTCTTTTTTATTTATAGCACTCTTTTACGAAAGACAAAACATTGATTTTGTTTTAAGCGGCTTACCAGCAAACATAACCAGAATAAAAAAGCCGATAAAACACAGGGCTTTATCGGCTTTTTCCTAGTGGTAGTTAAACTACATCAAACGTGTTTGCGTGCGATTAATGCTCCCAGTGATAGTGGTGGGCTTTCGCCTCCACTTCATCCGCGGTTTGCTGTGGCATAAAGGTCGCGTTATCTTGCTCAAAGAAGAAAGGTTCGCGTTTTTCCTTACTGCCCACTTCGTTCATGGTGGCAGACTCGTAAACACGGCCGTTTAACACCGTGTACTCAACGTACTCACTCTTTCTAATGTCGCTTAATACATCGCCATCAATCACCACTAGGTCAGCAAGCTTCCCTTTTTCGATACTACCTAGGTCTTTGCCCATGCCTAAGTGTTTAGCACCATCAATAGTCCCGCCGCGCAGCGCTTCCCAAGGCGTAAAGCCACCTTGTTCCATGATCCACAGTTCCCAGTGTGCAGCTAGGCCTTCACGCTGTCCGTGAGCGCCAATATGTACACTGACCCCATTATCTCGGAGTTCTTTAGCGTAGCTGGCGACGTTTTGGTGGTTGTATTGGTTTTCTGGCGCGGTCGGTCTGCGAATAGCGCGTTTGTCTAAAATAGTAGAAGGGGTATAGCGCAATAGACGCGGGTTCTTCCACACTTCCGTTTTATCGTACCAATATTCTTCACCCATCATGCCGCCGTACGACACAACAAAGGTAGGGGTATAGCCAAACTCTGTGGCTTTCCATAGCTGAGTAACATCGCTATAGCCTTTTTCAACCGGAATGCTGTGCTCAAGACCGGTGTGACCGTCTACCAGCATGGTTAGGTTTTGCTGAAGCTTACCGCCCCCTTCAGGCACCACCATCATCGCTTGATTTTTAGCTGCCCAAAGTACCTGTTGGCGCTGATCACGGCGAGGTTGATTGTAGCTTTTCACCGATATAGCACCGGCTTCTTTTAAGCGCTCTACGTGGAAATAAGCATCTTCGTAGTCGTTGATGATAGCTTTGTAACCCAGTCCTTCTGCACCGTACAAGATAGTACCGGTAGAGTAGATACGCGGCGCAACAATTTTACCTTTGCGCTGAAGCTCTGCTGCAGCAAAAATTTCCGTGGTGTCGTTTGATGGGTCGTGAATGGTGGTTACACCGAACGACACGTTGGAGAACTGACTCCAGTTTTGCTGAGGAATTATCTCATTACGACCTTGTGAACCATGGGCGTGCGCATCAACGAGCCCAGGAATAATGGTTTTACCCGAGGTGTCTATCTGCATAGCGTCATCAGGAATAGCTATATCGCCACGCTTACCTACCGCTTCAATACGGTTGTCTTTAATAAGTACAACGCCATTTTCAATGACTTCCTGGGTATTGTCAGCATCGCGCATGGTTACCACTTTACCGCCAACCAAGGCTTTGTATCCTGAAGGCTTGTCGGCCTTGGTGGTAAACGACAAATCCATACCTTCAGCTACCGGTTCAGGCAAGGTTTCAGGTGCACCGTCTAAAAAGGCAAAGGCTTCATCGAGTGAACGGCTGAAAAGTGTCGGGCCGTTAAACCAGCTAAGGGTTTTATTGTCTGGTGACCAAGTAAGGTATTCACCAGCTCGACTTGAAAGCTGTGTTACCGGTAGCGAGGTCATGTTCGGGCCAATGGTAATGCGCTTACCATTTTCTACAAACGGAGCCACGTAAGTTTTAAATTGATATACAAACGCGACCCATTTTTTATCATGCGAAAGTTTGTACTCACTTACTTTATCTGCGCCATATAGATGCGTACGTTTGTCATTACCTTGCAAATTAACGCTTGAAAGTTGCGTTTCATAATACGCTTCGCCGCCGGCAGATTCTGTGAAATATACGCGGTCGTCGCCACCCGCGAAGTGGGCATTATAGCCGCTGTCTGTCACCTTACTTACAGCGTCTTCTTCAAGGTCGGCAACGTAAATACCTGGCTCGACTGAGTAGGTCGGGTCTAGCAGATAACCGCCGGTAAATTTGCGGAATACCACTTTTTCGCCATCGGCCGAGAACGAAGGCTCAATGTAATGACCGGGCTGTTCGGTAATCACTTTACCTTTACCACCACGGGCTGATACTACGCGTACCGTACCTAAATCTTGGTCGTCCCACGTGGTGTAAACAATCTTCTTACCGTCGTTAGAAAAACGAGGGTAGTACTCGTCGTGGTCGTTTTGCTTGGTCAGGCGTTTTATTTTGCCAGACTTAACGTCGCGTACGTAAAGCTTTCCAAGCGCTTGAAAGAGTACAGTTTTACCGTTAGGCGACATTTGAGACCAGCGAATCATGCGAACGTCAAATTCATCAGGCGCTACGTCTACGTCAAAGCGTAGGGCGTCAGCGTATTTCACGGTGCCTTCAACAGTGATGTCCATGGTGCGTGTGGTTTTATCTTCGATATTGATAGTGTGGAATTTCCCGCCTGTCCAATATACGATTTCGCTGCTATCCGGCATCCAGTCGAAATAGGCAAAGTAGCCTTCAGAGCCAAACCCTTCCTGCATGTCTCGCTCTAGTTCGAGGGTAAGCGGCGTTTCTACGCCGGTTTTTATCTCTTTAAGGAAAAGCCCCGTTCTGTCTTTAACGCGACGCACAAAAGCGATGTATTTACCGTCAGGCGAAGGCGTAGGGACTACGGCACCGCCTGTACCACTGATATAGCGGCTCTCTTCGCCCGTTTCGCGGTCGTAGCGGGTGACAGCAAAAATGCCTTCTAACGGGTCGCGGTTATATTCAAAGCGAGCGCCCGGAACCGTATTTTCGGTAAAGTAAATGTATTTTCCGTCATGCGAGAATACAGGGTCGGCAATGTTTTGCTGGTCGCGTTTACCGCTGTTTCGGGCTTTAATTTGCAGGCCGTCACCGCCGGATTTGTGATACATCCAAATCTCGCCCGCGGGAATACTGCGGCTAGACATAATGCCTTTAGTAACCACTAGGTATTCGCCGTCTGGGCTCCATTTAGGAGAGTGAATAAGATTGCTTTTCTCTTTGGTTACTTGACGAAGATTACTGCCGTCAATGTCCATTACCCATACGTTGCTTAGACCGTCTTTGTCCGAGATAAACGCAATGTGTTTGCCGTCAGGAGAAATAGACGGGTGAATATTCCACGCAAAATCTTGGGTAAGTGGCGTGGCATCACCACCGTTCATGTTTACTTTATAAAGGTCGCCAAGCATGTCGAAAACCATAAACTCGCCATTTGGCGCAACGTCTAAGCTAGACCACGTGGTTTCGTTTGTTTTGATGGTGACTTCGTTTAACGCATAAGGTGGGTTACTGACGTCCCAGTTATCGAGTTCGTATTCGGTTTTTTCTTCACTGTCGTTTTGTGCGTAAGAGGCCGGCGCCATGCCCAAGCCAAGAGCGCTTACTAGCGTAACTGCTAGTAGGCTTTTCTTTGTCGTTATCATGATTGAGTTTCCAACTGCTTTTTAATTATTTTCTGTCTACATCAGAGTACATGACTAAGCTGGTTCTTTTGTACCCTCGAATTGTAAAGCTTAGGTTAATCTTACTGCAAAGTACGACGGATTTATTTAGCTTATGCGATTGTAAGTACAATTTCAGCGGTTAACGCTTCTATCATCACTTTCAGTGATGCTTGTCTATTACAGCAATAGCGGCTAATTTCGTAACAAGTCGTTAACAATAAGTTGTGTGGGAATTATCGTGAGCAACACTGAACAACAATTGCATTATTCTACGTGTACGCTGTGCGAAGCCATGTGTGGTATTGAAGTGGCAACGAAGGGCAGACAAATACTGTCAATAAAAGGGGATAAAGATAACCCCTTTAGCCAAGGTCACATTTGCCCTAAAGCCAGTGCGCTAAAAGATTTGTACGACGACCCTGATCGCCTTAAACGCCCTGTAAAAAGAGTGGGCGATAATTGGCAAGAGATTACGTGGGAGGATGCGTTTGACCTTGTTGCCAATAAGCTGCACGGTATTCAACAAGAGCACGGCGAAGATGGGGTGGGTGTGTATTTAGGTAACCCCAACGCGCACAACATGGGGGCTATTTTATTTGGGCCTTACTTTTATCGCTCACTTAAAACGCATAACCGCTATTCTGCGACGTCGGTGGACCAATTGCCTCACCACATCATCAGCCGCAGACTATTCGGCCATATGTCGCAAATACCTATTCCGGATATCGATCATACTCAGAATTTCATGATTATTGGTGGGAACCCTTTGGCGTCAAACGGCAGTATTATGACCGTGCCGAACGTGAAAAAGCGTTTGAAGGGCATACAAAAACGGGGTGGCAAGGTAGTCGTTATCGACCCGAAGCGAAGTGAAACCGCGGACCTTAGCTGTGAACACCACTTTATTCGCCCGGGTAGTGACGTTTTATTGCTACTCGCCATGCTGCATGTGCTGTTTGATAAACAATTATACAATGTAGAGGCGCTTCTTCCTTATGCTGAAGACATAATGGAAGTAGAGCATTACGTACGCAATTTTTCACCAGAAAAAGTCAGTGAAAAAACCGGTATTCAGGCCTCGCAAATAATCCAGCTCGTTACCGATTTTTGCGAAGCAGAAGCGGCAGTGTGTTACGGTAGAATGGGGGCAAGCGTACAAGCATTTGGTACGCTAACCCAATACCTCATTATGCTATTTAACATACTTACCGGTAATTTAGACAAGCGTGGCGGCATGATGTTTACCCAGCCAGCGGCAGACACATTGCCTGTTGCAGGAAAGGGCAGTTTGGGCACGTTTACCTCCCGGGTGCGCGGCCTTCCAGCTTTTGCTGGCGAGTATCCGGTTGCCTGTTTAGCTGAAGAGATCCTTACCCCCGGAGAAGGACAAATTAAAGCCATGGTTATTGGGGCGGGAAACCCGGTAGTCACTACGCCTAACGCTGAACAGCTCGACAAGGCATTTGCACAATTAGATTTTATGGTTGCTGTGGACTTCTACATCACAGAAACCTCTCGCCACGCCGACGTGATTTTACCCCCCGTAACAGCCCTTGAACGAGACCACTACGACATTGTGTTTCACAACTTCGCGGTGCGAAACTTTGCGAAGTACTCCGAAGCGGTGGTGGATACAGATGCAGACCAACTTACCGACTGGCAAATTTATTTATCGTTAGCTGAGCGAATCGACAAATTAAACGGTAGGAGCACAGCGCACTATGCTGCGCTTTGGAGCAAGCAGCCAAAAGGCGTGGTGGACGACTTGTTACAGACCGGTTTATACGGTGATAAGCGTGGTGCTTTTCAAAACGGTGTTAATGACAGCGATACGGGAAAAGAAGGCAGTACTGCGCACGGCCTAACGCTTAAAAAGCTTAAAGCAAACCCACACGGTATAGATCTTGGCCCGCTTCAGCCGTCTTTACCTTTTGCGCTTTTCCATGAAAATAAAAAAATAAATTTAGATTTTGATTATTTTATGGCGGATATAGACAGGGTTAACGCACACTTCTTTGATAAGCAAAGCCACGCGCAACCCCTTGTTTTAATTGGCCGCCGGCATATTAAAACCAACAACTCGTGGCTTCACAATAGCCCGCGTATGGTGAAAGGCAATAATCGCTGCACGATGCAGCTGCATCCCGATGACGGCGCTAAATACGGTATTAACAATGGTGATGAGGTAAAGGTGAAATCGCGGGTTGGCGAGTTAACGATAGAGGCTGAAATCACCGATGCGATCATGCCTGGTGTGGTATCTATCCCGCACGGGTGGGGACACAACAAAAAAGGCATTAAGTTGTCTGTGGCAAGTCAGCATCCGGGGGTAAATACCAATATTCTTACCGACCACATGCAGGTGGATGAACTGTCTGGTAACGCGGTGTTAAACGGTGTACCTGTAGAACTTGAAAAAGTAAGTTAATGCGCATAAAAAACCGGCTTTTACCACAAGGTAAAAGCCGGTTTTTTAAATGCGATTTTTTACCTAATAACCCATGTTCTCACTACAGCGCAAGCATGCGTCGGTGGGGTAGCTAACCCCTTAGTTTAAACGCCCTAGGTCATGGTAACGAATTCTTCTGCGCTGGTAGGGTGAATGGCCACACACGCATCAAAGTCAGCTTTGGTCGCGCCCATTTTTATGGCAACAGCAAAACCTTGCAGAATCTCATCCATACCGTGGCCAATACCGTGTAGGCCAACAACTTTTTCGTCTTTACCAGCACATACTAGCTTCATCTTCGTCATTTGACGGTGACGGGTGACTGCTGTGTACATAGACGCAAAGCTTGAGGAATACACCTTAATATCGTCTTCACCGTATTTTTCAATAGCCTCTGGCTCTGTTAAACCAATGGTGCCGATTGGCGGGTGACTAAACACTACGGTAGGAATAAGCGAGTAATCCATGTGCGCATCTTTTTGCCCATTAAATAAGCGCTCGCTTAACAAACGGCCCGCTTTAACTGCCACCGGAGTAAGCTCTGCTTCTCCGGTTATATCGCCTACCGCATACACATTCTTTGCCGTAGTGTTTTGGTATTTATCTACCTTAATGGTACCGTCGTCGTTTAACTCTACATCGGTGTTTTCTATATCAATTTTATCGGTTGACGGCTGGCGGCCAATAGCCCAAATAAGGCAGTCGGCTTCAAGTACTTCACCGTTAGTTAAATAAATAGAAAGCTCACCGTTTTCCGCTTTTTCAACTTTCTCGACACTGGCGTGATCGTGCAGTTTACACCCTTCGGCGTGGATCATATCCACCAAGGTTTCGTGAATGATAGGGTCGAAATTTCTAAGTGGTGCGTGTTTGCGAACCACAAGATGAGACTCTGTACCCAGTGCGTGAAGTACGCCGGCTAGTTCTACGCCTATATAACCTGCACCCACAACTACCGCGCGCTTTGGCTGCTCTTTTAGTGCGAAGAATCCGTCAGAATCAATGCCGTGTTCGGCACCTTCAATATCAGGAATAGTCGGGCGACCGCCAACGGCAATAGTAATATGATCAGCAGTATATTGTTCGCCGTTGACTTCTACCGTGTTGTTATCGATAAATTTTGCGAAGCCACGAATAAGCGTCACGTCGTTTGCTGTAAGTGCGCGGTCGTAAGAAGCGTGAATACGCTCAATGTAAGCCTGTCGGCTAGCGATAAGGCTGTCCCAGCTAAAATGGTTAACTGACAAATCAAAGCCATACTCTGGCGCATAGCGATGGATGGCTTCAGCGACCTGCGCGCCGTACCACATGGCTTTTTTAGGCACACAGCCCACGTTTACGCAGGTACCGCCGATATCTTTTGCTTCAATGATGGCTGCTTTTTTACCGTGTTTTGCCGCACGGTTGGCAGATGCAATACCGCCGCTACCACCACCAATACAAATATAATCAAAATGTGTCATACAAAAAGCCTTTTCTGTGGGTTAGGCGAGCATGAATCTTTACGCAATGCGTTGTAGTTACGCAATATGCTCGCGAAGCAAATTCAACGCATCCGCGCTTCATTTAGAACAGTATTCTAAAGACCGGAACTCGCTTCAAGGAATTTCAGTTTATTTAACAATGGGGATAGCCAATCCAAATAAAAGGTCGAGCAAGATAATCTTTATGTGCGTCATTATCTTACCCAATGGCAATACGCAGTATTTCAAGCCTAGTCACTTATAGTGTCAGAAGGGCCTTCTGGTTCTATTTGAATGCTAAAGGCTTTACCGCGTTCTTCTTCAAAGTGTACCAATTTTTGTATTGTAGCATCGCTGAATATATGACCTTCAGGAAGTATAAGGATATGGCTGTCGTTATAAAGATTTTGGGCAAGGGTCATGCCTGCTTTTAATTGTGACGCTTTCAACGAGGTCGAAAGCAGCTTCGATGTTGTAACGTCTTCAGCTTCAAGAAGAAGATCTAGGAATTCACCGTCGTAGCGGGTATTTCTGTGTTTTTTCATTTCAAGTTTAGCGTCACGCGGGCTCATTTCGATACCACTCATACGCCCAGTAACTAAGCGCCAATAGTCACGTGCTATGGCTAAAATACGCGCCCCTGCTGGAATTTCTTTAGCTACTTTGTTGTAAAACCCTGAGCCATTATAGTGTTCGAACTGAAACTCAATAATGTCTGAAACCTGATGAAGTTCATGGGCTGGAGCCAGTATTAAAGCGGCTTGTTTTGTTTGCGATAAATAATTTTGTTGCTGTTGGTATTTCAGCTTTGAAAAGGGCGCCTTGAAATCTTCAGTTTCTAACCCTAAAAGCCCAAGCTCGCATATTAACCCTGCATAGCGGACATGCTTTATCTCATCTTTTTCTAAGCGTGCAATACGCGCAAGTTTTGAAGCCAGTTCACTTACTTCAATGGCAAACTTGCCGTCAATGTTGGGGTTAATGCTTATCACATTAAACAGCACTTGCTCCATCGCTATATTGTGCTTTTCAATTTTATTGAGTGCTGCTTTTATTTGCCGAGTACGTTTTTGTACCACTTGCTCTAACGAGGTATTGACGTCTCTTAGTTTTCTATTTTGTAGTCGCGTAAGCTTCTGCAGGCGCAAGTTTTCGGTCTTAAGCTTAACTCGCTCTAACCCCTCTTCAACAACCGAAATTAACTCTTGGTTGTCCCAGGGCTTTTGCAAATAACGATGTATTTTTCCTTGATTTACGGCTTTTATGGTTGACTCAATATCTGCGTAACCGGTAAGCACTACCCTAAAGGTTTCTGGATAGTTGATGGCGACTTGCTCTAACAGCTCCGCACCAGACATTTGTGGCATTTTCATGTCTGAAATAACCACGTGAACCTCGTTCGCACTCATAAGCTCAAGAGCTTTTGCGCCACTATCTGCAAGAAGCAGAGTAATATCCATAGCGAAGAGCGCGCGCTTAATTGCACGAAGAATGTTAGGCTCGTCGTCGACAAAAAGCACCGTATAGGTTGTGGCTGATTCTTTAGGCTCTGTCATAAATCATTATCCTTATAGGCGACGCAATAACTATTACATGCAATGGCGCTTGTTAACACTATTTGCTTTCTCATTATTCACTCTCTTTTTCCATGAGGGGAACTGACGGAGCAGGCTCAACAGGGAGTGCAAGGGTGAACGTGCTACCTTCGCCTTCTACACTGCTTGCTGACAATGTGCCACCGTGCTCTTGAGCAATGCCAAATGAAATGGAAAGACCTAGCCCCGTGCCTTGGCCTTCGGGCTTGGTTGTAAAAAACGGGTTGAAGAGCTTATCTAAATGGCTAGGGGGAATGCCGCACCCTGAGTCTTCAACACGCAGTTCAACAAAGCCGTTTAACGTACAGGTAGTAATTATCACTTTACCATTTTTGCCAGTGGCTTCAATTGCTTGTCCAGCATTAATCAGCAGGTTGGTAACAACTTGAGACACCTTGCCAACGTTCATGGGAATATCTGGTACTCTGCCCAAGTGGGTTTCTACAGTACAAATATATTTCAGCTGATTGTTAACCATAGCCAGCGTAGTACGTACGCAGTCATTAATGTTGTGCTGTTGCATTTGATCGCTATCAACCCGTGAAAAAATCTTAAGACCTTTTACTATCTCAGCCACTCGATGTAGCCCCTCACGGGAGTCGGTTAATAACTCTGCAATATCTTCGTTAATAAAAGCCATGTCTTGATTGTCAAGCATGCTTTTTAGTTCAGTAAGTGCTTTAAGTCGCGCTTGTTCATTTTCAGCCGCTAATACCACGTTTATTTGAGAAAATACCATTTGATACGTGGCAACATACTCGCTTAATGTAGAAATATTGCTACTAACAAACCCAACTGGGTTATTAATTTCATGAGCTACCCCGGCAGCTAGCTGACCGACCGATGCCATTTTCTCCGCTTGAAGTAATTGAACCTGTGTTTCTTTAAGGTCTTTGTTGGCTTCTTCTAGCTGAAAATTCTTTTGGTGCAGTAGGGCGGTTCTGTCCTGCACTTTTTCTTCAAGCAGGGTGTTGAGTTCCTTCAGTTCATCCTGTGCACGCTGCCTTTGCTCATGCTCTTCTTTTAAACGCTCTACTAATTGGTTGAAGGCTTCAGCCAATTCGCTTAATTCGTCATTACCGCGAACAGGAACAAAGACTTCCCTGTAGTCATTGTCTTTTACTGCATCGCCAAGATGCTTCGCACCCTGATGTAACTGGCGAAGTTGGGACATCAGGTATGAACCCAAGATATACGAGCATAAGCCAACGAGGATAAACTCCATGAGGGCTAGCATAAGCGTCCAGTTTTTAACACGAGATACCGATTCGGTAACAGAGGCGATGTTCAAGCCAATTTCTACATAGCCGTAAAGGGAATCATTTACCATGATGGGCGCGCGCGTATCATAGATGCCATCATCTGCTTCTGACACCGAATCGTCCGCAACGAAAGGGCGATTTAGCGCTTGTTGATTCCCCTTGCCAACAAACACGTTACCTAGCTTGTCTTTAACTTTTACGTAAGAAATATTGGGGTTGGTTAATATTTCGGATACATCAGCATCAAGGGAAGCAAGGTCGTAACTTAGAAAGGCGTTTTTCGTTGTAGAAACAAATAAAGCGACGCTGGTATCGGCAGACTTTTGCACATTATTGTCAACCAGATCGTTTAACAGTTGAAATACCGTAATGATCAGTACCAATAGCAGCAGGGCTGCAATCGATGCAACGCCGGTAATTGTTTTAAATCGTAGCGACAGCCTCATAATTCAATAACTCACAAGTGTGGTCTAGAGAGCGACGCAATACCTAACGCGCGTACGTCGTCCCAATCACTGTCGTTGGAAGCTATAAAACCACTTAACCCGATACGTTTTAGAACTGACGATTTGCTGGTGTCGTTGGATAACGCCATTAACCCATTAAGAATAGCCTGTCTGTCACCTTGCGCCATGTTTGGGCTTGTTGCGATGGGATGAGGCGTATAACCTTGGCTTTTCCAAAGCACGCGAAGGTCGCTTCGTACCTCGTCGGGCGCTACATTGAGCGTGCGCAAAATACCTCCGCCGGCTTTAAAGAACTTGCGCTGAACGGCTAGGTAAACTGAATCGTGAGAGTTCACATAGCGTGGAATGAATGCGATGTTATTTTTGCGAAGATAGGCACTAGTAATAATAGTAGCCGCAAACGCCGCGGGTGCAGGAAACGCTATCTCAGTACCGGATAATTCACTTAAAGATTGTATGGGGCTGTCTTTTTCTACCACGATGAGCCCTTGAATTTTTTTGTTTCGTTGATGAGCAAGCGCACGGTAGCCCGCCGTTTCGTTAAAAACAACGAAGTGATAAGGGTTCATGTAAGCGATATCGTATGCTCCTTTGGCCAGATTGGCTTCAAAGGTAGGAATGTCTTTAGCAGTCTTAAACTCTATACTAAGACCGGTATACGTACTGAGATAATCTATTAACGGCTGCCAATTTTCAGCCATCTTCTTTGCTGACTGTTGGGGGACTACACCGAATGTTAGAGGCTTGGCATTTACTGAAAAAGTACTAAAAACAAAACATAGCGTTATGACAATGCGGTGTATTGAACTGCCCATATAACCTCCTTTGTTGTTACACTACATAGACATAAACTGTTCTAGTGTTGATGTTAGGTCGTGATTTGAGAAAGGCTTTTGAAGAGTGGCGTCTGCGCCTATCTCTAGTGCGCGCTCAAGGCTAATATCATCTAAAGCAGAGATAACGACTATCCTTAAATCTTTGTACTTGCTTTGATCCCGCGTAAACTCGATAACGCTGTAACCATCCATTCCCGGCATACTTAAATCTAAGGTCATAACCTTGGGTTCGTACTGACTAAGCATTATTCCCGCTTGGAAGCCGCCTGTAGCAATGTAGGAGTCGAAGCCTGCGCGCCGGGCAACCCGCTGAATCGACTTGGCAACAGGCATTTCGTCGTCGACGATAAGAATAGACGGTGACGCAACGCCTCTTAACGCATCTGGAATTGGCATGTCATGGCGCTCAAGAAACTCAACAAAGTCTTCAACCAGCACTCTATTGTTACCACGGCCGGGAAGTTTAAAACCCTTAAGCTTGCCGCTTTCAATCCATCGAATGACGGTGCGTAGATTGACGTCGCAGTATGAGGCTATCTCGCCTGAGGTTAACGTTTTCATGGCTTTGCCTTGTTGAAATAATAAACGGAATTATAGTCTGCATATAAGGAGGAGACAAAGTAGACAAAAGGATGAAATGTGACATTTGTGACAGCTTTGGTTTTCGCAAACGCGACATATAAAAGCATTTCGTTATAACGAGCGTTACCTCTATGCCCTCAACAGGGGCAACGCGATGTCCTGATCCTAACTGTAAGACTAGAAGTAGTATCAAGATAGGTCAACAGCAGGCTAAACAATAGCTTGCTTTTAATCAGTGAAGCCCCATCATTATTCTATCAATGTGTTAAGAGTGAAAAGATTATGACAACCCCTGCAATTGAAAAGGTAGATGGACTACCTATTTTTTCCGCGATTGAACCAGACACTATTAAGCCTGCTGTAGAAAAAGCTATTGCAGCATGTAAGAGTGAAATCGAGGAAGTGGTGGCTTCAAAAGATTATTCTTACAAGAACCTGGTGCTTCGCCTTGAAGAAGTCGATGACCGTTTAAGCAAAATGTTTTCGCCGGTATCTCACATGAACAGTGTGGTAAGCAGCGATGAGCTGCGCGATGCGCACGATGCCTGCCTACCGCTTTTATCAGAGTACGGAACGTGGGTAGGGCAGCATGAAGGTTTGTATAATGCTTATGCTGAGCTTAAGGCATCTGACGAATTTGAATCCCTAAGCGAAGAGCAGCAAAAAGTCATAGAAAACGCTGTGCGTGATTTCACCCTTTCTGGCGTAGCATTGCCCGTAGAACAGAAGAAACGCTTTGCGGAAATCCAAGCTAAGCTAAGCGAGCTGTCATCGACGTTTTCTAATAACGTGATGGACGCGACTATGGGCTGGACAAAACATGTGACCGACGAAGCTGAATTAGCCGGCATGCCAGAGTCTGCCCTAGAGGCTGCGGCTCAAGCTGCTCATCAAAAAGACCTTCAGGGTTGGCTATTCACCCTTGATATCCCCTCTTACTTGCCCGTTATGCTGTATGCTGACAACCGCGAACTGCGCGAAGAAATGTACCGCGCTTATTCAACTAAAGCCTCGGAACAAGGCCCAAATGCAGGTAAGTGGGATAACACAGATATCATCAAAGAAACCCTAACGCTGCGTACCGAACTGGCTGAGTTACTGGGTTTCTCTAGCTACGCAGAGCGTTCGCTGGCTACCAAAATGGCAGACTCGACAGATCAAGTTATTGGCTTTTTGCGCGATTTGGCCGCCAAGTCTAAACCACAAGCGGAGCGCGAGCTTGAAGAAGTGAAAGCCTATGCAAGAGACAAGCATGGCATAACGGAGCTTGCAGCATGGGATTTACCCTATTACAGCGAAAAGCTTAAGCAGGAAAAGTACACCATCTCTGATGAAATGCTACGCCCGTATTTCCCAGAAGACAAAGTGCTGTCGGGCTTATTTGAGGTTGTTCATCGTCTGTATGGTTTAAAAATTATAGAACAGCCTGGCATAGATACTTGGCATAAAGACGTGCGCTATTTCACCATTACCGATGATGCAGATGCTCTACGCGGCAGCTTCTATTTAGATCTTTATGCCCGTGCGAAAAAACGCGGCGGCGCGTGGATGGACGAATGCCGCGTGCGTCGTGAAACAATGAATGGTGAATTACAATTACCGGTAGCGTACCTAACCTGTAACTTCAATGCGCCGGTAGGCGACAAGCCTGCTTTATTTACTCACGATGAAGTGGTTACCCTATTCCATGAATTTGGCCATGGTATTCACCACATGCTCACTAAAATGCGCGTTGCCGGCGTATCGGGTATAAACGGTGTACCTTGGGATGCCGTAGAGCTGCCTAGCCAGTTTTTGGAAAACTGGTGCTGGGAAGAAGACGCGCTTAACTTTATTTCAGGTCACTATGAAACAGGAGAGCCATTACCTGCGGACTTGTTAGACCGTATGCTCGCAGCCAGAGATTATCAATCGGCTATGCAAATGGTACGTCAGCTTGAATTCAGTCTTTTCGATTTTCTACTGCATAGCGAAAAAGGCGGCGACGTTGATGTACAGGGTACGCTAGATAAAGTGCGTGAAGAAGTCGCTGTGGTTATTCCACCATCGTTCAACCGTTTTCAAAATGGCTTTGGTCATATTTTTGCCGGTGGTTACGCTGCGGGGTATTACAGCTATAAGTGGGCAGAAGTACTTTCTGCCGATGCGTATAGCAAGTTTGAGGAAGACGGTATCTTCAATCGAGATACCGGCAAAGCCTTTCTGGAAAACATCTTAGAAATGGGCGGCAGCAAACCACCCATGGATTTATTTGTGGCCTTTAGAGGGCGCGAGCCTAAGGTAGATGCGCTGTTGCGTCATAGTGGTATTAAGGGCTAAGTAGCTATGGCAGGTTCTAAGGCAGAGTCTTTTCAATCTATTTACCGCCGTGCATGTGTGCGCAAGGGCGGAGAAAGGGCGCTTGAGGCTATGCTTCAAGCGCCGCTTTCAAAAGCTGAAGTTGAAGCTATACCCGACGACCGTTTCCTGGCCGCCATGACCAAGCAAGTCTTCAAGTCGGGCTTTGTGTGGCGGGTGATCGAGCAAAAATGGCCAGACTTTGAAACCGTATTTTTCGGCTTTAATACCGACAAAGTACTGTTAATGCCCGATGAAATGCTAGAGCAAAAAGCATCAGATAAGCGTATTGTGCGCAACTACAAGAAAGTCATGACGGTGCGCGACAACGCCATGATGATAAAAGATGTGACTATGGAGCACGGTAGCTTCGGTAAGTTTGTTGCAAGTTTTGGCAAAGAAAACATAACCGAGCTTTGGGCGTTTTTGAAAAAGCGCGGCGCCCGCTTAGGCGGAAATACGGGCCCTTACATGTTACGTGCATTGGGAATAGACACCTTTTTATTCTCTCGCGATGTTGAAGATTATTTGCGCAAACACGATATTGTTGACGGCGGCCTAACGTCTAAAAAGTCGTTAACTGCCGCTAATGCCGCGTTTGCGCAGTGGCATAAAGAAAGTGGGCGTTCGCTTCAAGAAATAAGTGCTATTGTGGCCTTTAGCTGGGGCACGAATAACAGGCCTGCTTAGAGGCCCAACGCAAATCTCTATGCCTAACGCACAAGTGGGGCATAAAGCTTTTGCTTGGCTACACATTCCTATACACTTCAGCATTAAGAAAAATATTCAAATTACAGGACTGTCATGAGCGACAATCAGACTCCCGCTACGCAAGTAGACACTGCGACCGAGCAAACGACACACTTTGGTTTTAAACAGGTAGATAAGGGACAGAAAGCGTCTTTGGTCGCCAACGTTTTCGACTCTGTTGCAGCGAAGTACGACGTCATGAACGACCTTATGTCTATGGGAGTGCATCGCTTGTGGAAACGCTTCACAATTGATTGTAGTGGTGTACGAGCAGGCAATAAAGTATTGGATATTGCCGGTGGAACAGGCGACCTTACGGCTAAATTTTCTCGCCTTGTGGGCCCAACCGGTCGGGTTACGCTTGCTGACATAAACCTTTCTATGCTTAAAGTAGGGCGCGATAAACTTCGCGACCGCGGCTTGGTAAGTAACATCGATTATGTGCAAGCTGACGCTGAAGCCTTGCCGTTTCCAGACAACCATTTCGATGTAGTGACCATGGCATTTGGTCTTCGCAACGTTACAGAAAAGCAAAATGCGCTTAATTCTATTTATCGCGTGTTAAAGCCGGGTGGAAGGCTACTCGTTCTCGAATTTTCAAAGCCTACTACCGAGCAGCTTAGCAAGCTTTACGATATGTATTCGTTTCACATTTTGCCTAAAATGGGGCAGCTAGTGGCGAACGATGCAGAAAGCTACCAATATCTTGCGGAAAGTATTCGCATGCATCCAGATCAAGAAACCCTAAAAGGCATGTTTGAACAAGCCGGTTTTGAACAGTGCGATTATCAGAACCTAACCGGGGGAATCGTAGCGCTGCACAGAGGATATAAGTTTTAATGCCTACCTCTGCGCTTGTTGCCGCGACTGCTGAATCGATAATCAATAAGCTGTTGTCGTTAGATGAGACTAGCCAGAAAAGGCTAAAGTCGCTCAACGGGGCCAGATTGTCTGCGTTCATTTCGCCGCTCCCCTATGGCATAACATTGTCATTTTCAGAGCGTGTCGATGTGTTAACCGAGCAAGGCTCGTTCGACGATGCCGTTGCCGCCCTTGGCCCTAAAGATTGCTGCATTAAAACATCGCTACAAATCTTGCCCGAGCTTAAAGAAACCAGTCAGTTAACCCGCCTCATACAGCAAAAAGCCCTATTTTTAGAGGGCGAGCTTAATGTAGCCCAGCAGGTTAGTGCACTGTTTCAGCAGCTTGATATAGATGTTGAAGAACTACTGGCGCAAAAAACCAATGATGTGGTTGCGCATCAAACGGTGAAAACGGCCAAAGCCGTGCACGAAAAAGCGCTATCGGCACTGTCTTCAGTAGCAAGTGTATTGGGCAATGCTGTAGTAGAAGAAAAACAGCTAGCGGCCCACAAGCTGGCCGTTATGCATTTTAGCGATGAAGTTAATGCACTGCGTGATAGGACCGAAAGCGCAGACGCCCGATTACGTCGACTCGAAGAAAAGTTAAAGTAAGATTAAAAGAAACAGGCTCATAGATGCGTATTGTTAGGTTATACCGAATTAACAAGGTATTGTTGGAACACGGCTTAGACGATTTAATTCCAGCAAAGTGGTTACCCTGGTACGCACGTGCTATGCGTCATTCCATTTTCTGGGTAAGAAACAAACACAAAGGCAAATCAGCAGGGGAGCGTATCACCCTTGCGCTACAAAATCTTGGCCCCGTCTTTATCAAATTTGGTCAAATGCTTTCTACTCGTCGCGACCTTTTGCCTCCCGCCATCGCTAACGAGCTTGCCCGATTACAAGACAAAGTACCGCCATTCTCATCAGATGCTGCCCAAGACATTATTAGGCAGGCGTTAGGCCTCAAAGATTTAAATGAATTATTCAGCGAGTTTGAAACATCTCCGCTCGCGTCTGCTTCTATTGCACAAGTGCATGCGGCAAAGCTTATACACAACAATGAAGACGTTGTTGTAAAGGTGCTGCGACCTGATATCCGCGACACCATTGTGGCCGATATGGAGTTACTTTTTAGCTTGGCTAATGTGCTGCAACGATGGCTGCCTGACGGGAAGCGCCTTCGCCCTGTTGAGGTGGTAGTGGAGTACCGTAAAACCATAGTGGATGAATTAGATCTTCTTCGAGAGTCAGCCAACGGTATTCAACTAGGCCGCAATTTTGAAGGCTCTGACGCACTATATGTACCTAAGATATACAGCGACTACTGTAGAAGTAACGTATTGGTCATGGAACGCATATACGGCCTGCCCATTTCAAATATCGATGCACTACTTACCCAGAATACCAATATGAAAAAGCTGGCGGAACGCGGCGTAGAAGTGTTTTTTACGCAAGTTTTCCGCGACAGTTTTTTCCACGCCGATATGCACCCAGGCAACATTTTTGTGTCAACCGAGCACCCTGAAAACCCCAAGTATATTGCTATCGACTTTGGTATTGTGGGCACTCTTAATCGCGAGGACAAACGCTACCTGGCAGAAAACTTTATTGCGTTTTTCAATCGCGATTATCGCAAAGTGGCGCAACTTCACGCCGATTCGGGGTGGGTACCTCAAGATACCAACATTGATGAATTTGAAATGGCTATACGCACGGTGTGTGAGCCAATTTTCCAAAAGCCACTTGCCGAAATTTCTTTTGGTAACGTGCTATTGCAGCTTTTTAATACCGCGCGTCGTTTCAACATGGTGGTTCAACCACAGTTAGTGCTGCTGCAGAAAACGCTACTGTATATCGAAGGATTGGGCAGGCAGCTTTACCCTCAGCTAGATTTGTGGAAAACCGCAAAGCCGTTTCTCGAAAACTGGATGAAAGAGCAAATAGGCTTTACTGCCATGATGGGCAAGGTAAAAGACAACCTGCCGTTTTGGTCGGAAAAACTGCCTGAAATGCCAGACCTGCTTTATGACAGTTTACAGCAGATGAAACGGCTGCCATTACAGCAGCAAAGGGCACATTTAGCACTCCTTCAAGAGCAAAAGAAAACAACTCAGACCACTCACCTTAGTGTGGTGGGCGCGACCTTTGTTCTGATATCAGCAGTATTGCCACTTTACGACTTATCGTGGTATTTCCCTGCAATAAGTGGCGTTGTTGGCGCTGTTTGTTGGTACTTGGCTTGGCGAAAAGGGCTCTAATTTTTGTTACGCTGCGGTGAAATATTTATGAAATCCGCAGTTTAGTGATTAATTTGTGTATTAATTATCCCGAAGAGTGTTATAGTGCTATTGGCTCTTAGCCAAAGTCTTTAGATAGACGCGATTTTGTATTATTTGCTATATGTAAAACCACTCGAGTTACCCGGTAATTTGTTGTAAGTTGTTTGTCCATTCGTAAGTAAGACCCAATACTCCGCCCATTTGAAGACTCTAAAGAAACTAAGTTACACGCGCTTATGCGCAATTTAATACGATATTTGAGGTCTATACGACATGTCTAAAGTTACAGGCACAGTTAAGTGGTTCAACGCTGATAAAGGTTACGGTTTTCTAACACAAGATAATGGCGGCAAGGACGTATTCGTTCATTTCCGTGCGATTATCTCTGACGGTTACAAAACGCTTCCAGAAGGTCAGCGAGTAGAATTTGAAGTTGAAGAAGGTCAAAAAGGTCTTCAAGCTGCTAACGTGCAAGCTATCTAAGAATTCAAAAACGGCGGTCATTTGACCGCCGTTTTTCTTTCTATTCCTATTCAAAGGGCTTATTGCTCATCACGAGTATAAAAGCTCGGGTTTGTTGCGGTTTAAATTCTTTCTCGCAAACTACGCCCTGAACACCTTTCTCAATGACACTTCATCTACCGCGTTTATACCCTTCGGGTTACAAGTGTTGCGCGATGATAGTCTTTAATGCTTTACTCACCGTACCAATTATCTTCTTTACAGATATTTTAAGGGAGTATGTCATGCGCATTATATCTGGCTTTCTTTTTTCATTACTTAGCGCGCCTTTGTTACTCACCCCACAGTTTGCCAACGCAGAACCGGTCGCAGAGCAACAGGCAGAGAAAAATGTTTTAGCCATTGTGCTTAAAACCCGTGTAACACGTGCGGATGTGATGCCTAGCGAAAAAGAGCGTAAAGAAATAAAAGCGCAGGCCAAAGAAAGTTACGGTGAAATGCTCAACTACCTTATTCGCGTAAATGCGTCTAATAGAATTTATGAATTGGTTTTAAATGATTATGCTGCGCAAAAAGGCATCACGTTAAACCAAGCGCTTGTCAGCAAGTTTACAGAAAAGTTTGGCGATCAATTCTCCGGTGAAGGCGCGTCTAAATCCATAGAAGAAGTAGCGGCGAAACAAGTTATGCAGTACCAAGCAGAAAAAGCTATGTTCAAGGAATTCGGCGGGCGCGTTATCTTTCGACAATCTAACCCTCAAATGCCTATTGATGCCTATAAGGCGTTGCTAAGTGGCTATCGCGAAAGCGGTCAACTACAGATAGTAGATAAAGATCTTGAAGACGCGTTTTGGAGCGTGTTTACGCCGCCGTTTCAATACGAGATTGCGCCGGAAAATATAGACTTTAGTCAGCCGTGGTGGATTTAAGATAGGGGGTATAGAAAGCCGCTAGCAAGCCTTTAGAAAGGCCCGGCATATCAAAGAATGGGTAAGCTCTACGCCAACGTACGCCCAATAATATTTGTATGAGAACAATACATCACCATGCGCAATGATAAACAAAACGGAATAGATGCTACGGACAAGGCAATTTTAGGGTTGCTGCAACACAATGGCGACATGCCCGTTGCAGAGATTGCCCAACAAGTGGGTTTAACCGTAACGCCATGCTGGCGCCGCATTCAAAAGCTTGAAGAAAAGGGGATTATTTCTAAGCGAGTAGCCCTATTGCAGGCCAGGCAGTTAGGCCTAACGATGACCGTGTTTGTACAAGTAAAAGCCGGGCGGCACGATGGAAAATGGCTAGCGTCTTTTGCTAAACACGCGGCTTCTTTTGATGAGGTGGTAGAGTGCTACCGTATGTCGGGGGAATACGATTACTTGCTGAAAGTTTTGGTAACCGACATGGACTGCTTTGACCACTTCTACAAACGCCTTGTGAACGGTCTTGAGTTTTCAGACGTTAACTCTAGCTTCGCTATGGAGCAAATCAAATATACTACATCGGTGCCGCTCAACCACCTTTAGCTATAGGAACATGAGAAACCATAAAAAATGGGGCCGGTTTTACGGGCCCCATATAAATTTAATGATTTTGGTCTTCAACGTGCTGTTCGGCGAATATCTTGGATTTCTTTTTGATTTTACATCCTAAGATACGCTGCGCATTTTTGCGGCCGATATAATGAGCTACCGGATAGGGGTGCGCGCGCTTGAAGAACCGTGAGATTGAATGGAATACGTTTTCCATAATGTTGGCTCCTTCTATTAAAAAATTCCCCAAATAAAATATAGTAATATTACAGTTTGATGTCAACAAAATATTAGCAGCTTTTCAGCATTAAGTTTTGTTTACCACCTAAGTGTAGACTTAATTAGATCTAACACCATTAGTTATTGGTATACTTTATCTCGGTGAAAGGATCATTTTTAAAACATTAGGCAAGGGGTGCGTTTGTGGAAACACACCACAGCGGGTGAACACTGCCAATTAAGGGTTTTAAGCAAGTATGAGATCGCTATCACACATATTTAGTATAGCGTTGAAGAGAAAGTGAACACCACTGACTCTCAGTGATGTTCACTATTGCTAGAACTGATTGAAGATCGCGAACTGCAGCAATCTTCCTAACGCCGTTTGATCATTGCGTTCTTCAGGCAATCAACCTGCGGTTAATAATACGATAGTTTTTCAGACTTACCTGAAAAGATCTTATAAACCATCGCGGTATAGGCAAGAATGATCGGCACGACAATGACTACACCTACTAGTAGAAACCTCAGAGAGTTAGCATCGCTTAATGCCTCTGAAACCGTCATTTGCCCAGGAATAATGAACGGATAGTAACTTATTGCAAAGGCGCTAAAGCACAATAAAAACACAAGCAACGCTATAAAGAAGGGTAGCCACTCGCCCTTACCATTAGCATCGGGTAACTTTTTCAATAACACCCCGCATAGTGCTAATAAAGCAAAGCTAGCCAAAGGAATAGCGAATAACACATATCCCCATGGCGCAGATAGCCATAGCGCCCTAACATCATCATGCAGCGTAAGATTAGCAATACTTACTGCAATAATGCCAACGGCGAGAACGCCTAATCCTCTGCGTGCCCAGTAGTATGCTTTTTGCTGAAGTTCACCTTCGGTTTTTAAAATTAACCAGCAAGACCCGATAAAAGCGTAAGCCGCGGTTACACCAAAAGCGGCTAAAAGTGCAAAGCCTTGCGCCCATATATCAGTGCGAAGCCCGGTCACGTAAATACCCAGCATATAACCTTGAGCAAGAGTGGTTAGTAACGAACCGTATTTGAACACCAAGTCCCATTTACGTTTTTTAACCTGCACCACTTTTGCTCGAAAGTCGAACGCAACCCCGCGCAGTATTAAGCCTAGCAGCATAAATGTGGCCGGTAGGTACAAGGTTTGTAGAAACTCGCTATGTGCTTCAGGAAAGGCAATTAAGAGCAATCCAATAGCGAGCACCAACCATGTTTCATTCGCATCCCAATAGGGCCCAATAGACGCTATCATATCATCGCGAAACGCCTCGGTACGAGGCGGGATTAATACGCCCACGCCCAAATCATAGCCGTCCAAAATGGCATACAGCATTACCGATAGCCCAAGAAGACCCACGTAAATATTACCAAGCATTTCAGCTGATACATCCTCAAACATAATGGCTCTCCCTAAACCGTACTAGGATCGGGTTCGCTGGGCTGCATTTTTGCTTTAGCCACTTCCCGTTCCTCAGTAGTAATTTCTTCAATTTCTACGGCTCTTCTACACATCAGCATTAAGGTTCCCATGTATGCTATTAGCAAGACCGTATAAATAACCAAGTACAGCGTAAACGATAGGGCAATATTACCAGGCGGTAGCTGGGTTACCGCATCAGCGGTTTTCAATACGCCGCTGACTAAGTAAGGTTGCCTTCCAATCTCGGTCACGTACCAACCGGCAAGGGTCGCTATCCAACCGCTAAACGCCATGCCCGCAAACGTGCGCTTAAGCCACAGAGGAAACGCTTTATTGCGCATAAGATAAAGACTACCCAGCCACGAGACAGCAAGCATCAACATGCCCATGCCCACCATGACTCTAAAACCAAAAAATACAGGGGCAACTGGCGGATGCTCTCCCTCGAACTCATTAAGCCCTTTAATCTCGCCTTTAAGCTCGTGAGTAAGAATCAAACTTGCGCCATAAGGAATGGGAATTTCAAAATGGTTCTCTTTGCTTTCCTCATCGGGTATGGCGAAAAGTAGCAAGGGGGCACCTTCAGTGGTTTCCCAAAGCCCTTCCATTGCCGCTACTTTTTGCGGTTGATGTTCAAGGGTATTTAAACCGTGCATGTCGCCTGCAAATATTTGTAGCGGAATTAACACTGCTGCTGTGTAAGTTGCTGTCTTAAGCGCAAGTTTAGGGGCTAATTTGTCGTCACCTTTTAACATGCGATAAGCAGACAAGCCGGCAATTAAGAAACTAGCGGTTAGGCCCGATGCCAACATCATGTGTACAAAGCGGTAGGGGAAAGAGGGGTTGAAGATAATTTCTTTCCAGTTTGTGGCATACACAACGCCATCAACTACCTCGAAGCCTTGTGGAGTTTGCATCCAGCTATTTAGTGCTAATATCCAAAACGCTGAAGTTGTGGTGCCAAGCGCTACGATAAGAGTAGATGCAGTATGTAACCAATTGGGCACCCGACGTATGCCAAATAGCATAATGCCAAGAAAAGTAGCTTCTAAGAAAAAGGCGGTAAGTACCTCGTAGCCTAACAGGGGGCCTGCCACATTGCCGACTTTTTCCATAAAGCCTGGCCAGTTAGTACCAAACTGAAATGACATGGTAACGCCGCTTACTACGCCTAAGGCGAAGCTTAGCGCAAAAACACGTACCCAAAAACGATACATACGCATCCATACAGGATGACCTGAAATGTTAGAGCGCAGTTTGAAGTAAAATAAAAACCATCCCATTGCCATAGTGATGGTTGGAAATAAAATATGGAAACTAATATTTAACGCAAATTGTAAACGAGACAGCAAGAATGCATCCACAGAGAGCCCCCTTAGTTAACGCTGTTTTTTCCCGGAAGAAGCTTGTCCTTAAGCTCAAGCATACGGCCTACGCCAGAACCTAGCTTCATCAGCGTGTTAAGCTTTTCAGGTCCAAGATTTTGAAGCTCTTCGGACCATGCCGTAATTGATTCGAGTAAATCGTGAATTTCGTTCAGTTTATGTTGAGCGTTTGCTTCTTTTTCATTGGCAGGTGCATCAAGTAACAAATCCCGAAGTAAGCTCATGGTTGGATCTATCTCTCGCTTCCTGCGCTCTTCAAATACCCGGTTAGCCAATGTCCAGATATCACCTGCAGGCACAAAAAACTCTTTCCTTTCGCCTGGAACATGGTGCTGCTTAACCAAACGCCACGACTGAAGCTCTTTTAAGCCCATACTTGTATTGCCTCTGGAGATATTCAGCGCATCAGCAATCTCCTGTGCCGAAATTGGCTCTTCATTAAGAACAATAAGAGCAAGTATTTGCCCCACCGTTCTATTAAAACCCCAGCGACTTCCCATTTCGCCAAAGTGCATAACAGCAGAAGTAATTAAAGGCGTCATCTTCATTTTTATATTCCAGAAGTTTCAGAATTTACTGAAAGTTTATTGCGCCAGATCAAAAAATACAAGTTTTATTTGGCTCTGTTAGCTTTTTTTAATTCACAGATTAGTGTTTCTTAATTAGGCGAGTTTCTTCGATATTGAATGATTTTTTCTTGGTAAGTTGTTATCGTGACAACGTTCAACACTCCAACCATGAAAGCACGCTTTCTTTATTTCTCGGCGTAAGGTAATGCATCAAAATCACATTTCTCAGTCTTCACTTCAAAACTGCGAAGACGAAGCTATTCATCTTATCGAAAGCGTTCAAAGTTTCGGTTACGTAATCGCGATAAATCCCGATACCAAAAAAGTACAAGTATTCAGTGAGAACATAAAAGATTTATTCAAAGTAGAGATTGTTGCAGGTGAAACGCTTGTTACCGAACTCATTGATATTCCTTCTCCGGATGCGCCCACGTTTAAAACTATTCACAATGCGTTAAAAGGCGAAAGTGTTCGCCATGCTTATCAGTGGAAGTTTGCAAAAAATGCATTGTGGCTTGATAACTGGGAAAAAGAGGGCAGCGGTGTAGCCTTCGACTCTAACGGGCTATTAGTGATAGAGCTAGAGCCAACACCACAGCTAAGTTATGAGGCCGCGCAGCAGTGGGTGCCGATGGATGTTGACATTCGCGCGCTACTACCTAACGTCGACGATAAAGAGTCGATTGGCGATGTTGCAGATGCAATAGCGAAGGTATTTAAACAGTATATCGGCTTCGACTCGGTGATGGTTTATCAATTTGATGATGCATATTGCGGGGAGGTCATAGGTGAAGCCTGTGAGTCAATTTCTCGTTCATTTAAGGGGTTAAAGTTTCCTGCCTCTGACATTCCTAAACAAGCGCGCGAACTCTATCTGAAAAACCGGGTGCGATGTGTATTTGATGTCGAGGAGCAGCCTACACCATTGCAACCCTCAATACTCGAAGCCGAGCGCCCGCCATTAGATTTGTCTATGTCCATGGTGAGGTCTGTCTCTCCTGTTCATATCGAATACTTAAAAAATATGGGCATACGCTCTTCATTTTCTGTGTCGTTAGTATTTGAGGGTAAACTATGGGGCTTGCTAGCATGTCACAACAGTGAGCCTAAGTACATCGATCAAAAGAAACGCTTAGTGTGTGAGTCCCTTGGACACCTTTATGCTTGGCAAATGCACACCAAAGCACTTCACACTAGAAAAGAGCAGTTCCAGATGCGCCAGCGAAAGCTGAACAATATCGTGCATCAACTTACATCTTACTCTAATCCGCTTGAGGCTATTTCTCAAAAAGAAACCGCTTTACTCGACGTGGCTGATGCCTGTGGTATGGCGGTAATTACGCCAACGGGTAATTACTATGTGGGTAAAACCCCGTCAGAGAAAACCCTTACGCAGCTACTCAATAAATACTCAATTATCGACTCTGAGCAGTCGTTAGCAGTAAATCGTTTAGCCAATGAAGTGTCGGATGGTTGTGCTTTAAATGGTATACGGGGTATGTATATCTCCTGCGTGTCGGCTAAGCTTGGGTACTTCACAGTGTGGTTCCGTGAACAGCGCGATAAAACAATTCGTTGGGCCGGTAAAGAAGCGGCGAAAAAAGACGTTGGAAAGTCGCTTACACCACGCAACTCTTTTGACATGTATTTGCAGAGTGTGGCTGATGAGTCAGTCGAATGGAGCGAAGATGACAAGCTAATTATAGAAGGGTTTGATCATCTATTTATTCCTTATGCGCTAAGCTTGAAAGCGTCATTGGACAAACAGATAAGTAAGCTAGAAGAGCTAGATAAAGCCAAAGATCAGTTTCTGGCGAGTATATCTCACGAGCTGCGCTCCCCGCTTAATTCTATTGTAGGTTGGACAGACTTAGCGCTAATGGATGTATCAAACGTCGATAGAATGACTGATGCATTAGGGGTGATTAAGCGTGCTGCTTCTACACAAGCTGCGCTTATCAATGACATTCTCGACTTATCACGCATTATTTCAGGCACGATGAAACTGAGCACCCATTCTTTGAATATCGCTTCTTCTATCTCAGAGGTTGCGAAATCGTTTGAAGCGGGGTTTGCCAGTAAGAATATTCAGCTATCTATTAGCTGTGAAGATGAGCATACTCAGATTTTAGGCGACAACTTACGTATTAAGCAGGTTATTAACAACCTATTGAGCAACGCGCTTAAATTTACTTCCAAAGGCGGTACGGTACACGTACGTGGTAGGAGGGAGCATTCCAATTATACTTTGCGTGTAAAAGATAATGGGAAAGGAATGACTCAGGAGCAGGTAGCCCATGTTTTTGAGCGCTTTTACCAAGGCAAAGACTCGCATAACAAGCACGGCTTGGGGCTAGGTTTATCAATTGTCAAAAGCTTGGTGGAGATGCACGGCGGCGAAATTCAAGTCCACAGTGATGGACCCAATACAGGCACCAGTTTCAACATTACGCTACCTATCGCTCCGTTAAGCTTGCACGATGATATCGTTGAAACCAAAAATACTGAAATTAGCGATTTGACTGAGTCACTGCGTTTAAATGGCCTTCGAATTTTGGTTGCCGAAGACGAACAGGACGCGCGCGACTTCATAAAACTATTTTTAGAATCTAATGGCGCTCGAGTAAACGTGGTGAAAAACGGGCTGCTGGCGTGGAAAGAGCTGAACGACATACCTGAAGCCTTCGACTTATTGCTTTCTGATATCGGTATGCCTGAATTGGACGGCTTGGGGTTGGTATTGAAAATGCGCGCTAGCCAAAATCCTGAAATTGCCAAGCTAAATGCTGTAGCGCTAACCGCCTATGCATATACATCAGACAGAGTTAAAGCGCTCAAAGCAGGCTTTAGCAACTATGTTTCTAAGCCAGTGGACGGGGAAGAGCTACTGACTATTTTAGAAATGTATATGCCCGAAACTTCCAATTTGTGACAAAGAAACATTCGCGAACAACCACTACCAGCGTTGCAATAACCGCTGGTAGGTGGTTTTGTCTAACTGCGACTCTTGCTTAACTGGGCTTTTCTGTATGTTAAGTGCAGCCTTAGCTTCATCAAATGAGTCAAAAACTTCACCATCAATGTAGAACACGCTGTCATCTGACGTAGGTTTACCGTCTAACGAATAGGCGGTGCTTAGTAAATCTGATGCCGCAGTAATACTACTGTGACCAATAAAGTCGGCCGCGCCGTCATTGTTTACGTCTTTTGTTAACCACGCGATGGCAAGAGGCTTGTTAAACTTACCGCTATCTTGCATTGCTAAAACGGTTTCATTAAATTGCTTCATCAAACGTTCTGCGTTTGCCACGTTTTTATTTATTGCTAACTGAAACCCCGTTTTAGCTAAAGACTTGGCCGAGTAATGTAAGGTTTCCTCGTTATCGTTTGCTAGTAAAATATTAAGCTCACGGGCAAGTAACTGCGTTGTAATAAGAAACGGTGCCCGGTCGTCCGCTAGTTGGCGGAAGGCGTCGAAGGTACTGGGGTTACGCGACCACTTTATGTTTTTAAGTAACCTAAATGAAGGCGTATTAGCAAAGCGATTTTCAATAGCTACCCGGTTATCTTTCAAGTGGGGGAATAACCTGACTTCTTCAACGTCGGGGCTCTTGCTGACAGCGTACAGGTAAATAGGCAGATAAATGTCAGAAAGTACCAAGTGGCTGGTGGTTTCCCCTAAATCTACAAAAGCGAATTCACCATCGACTTTGCCGGTAAGTACCGAACTGCCTAAAAATGCGCTGCGCATAACCCGTAGTTCAACATCAAGGTTAGCCTTTTGAAATATCGCTGCTAAGAGTGCATTAATTCTGGCGGGCTCTCCATCATCGCTGATATAGGTTTCAAAAGATGACGCGGCGAGCGTAAGGGGTGCTGCGTGAAGTGTAAAGGTGTGAGAAAAATAAAGCGCACAGCTAAGCCCTAGTGTACCTAAGGTTCGAGTAAAACGAGTAAACGGGAACGCGCTGAATTTACCCAAAAAAATCTCCCTACTGCCATTATGCATTTACTACACTGTAATGCAGTTAAGCACTTTATTCCAATAAAGAGATAAAGCTTTAAATTAACAAAACTTAAGCAGCATCAATATTTTGCATATTGAAGTGCTTAAGTTTCAGAACCCGAGCGTTAAGTGTGTTTATTCACCAAAACTTCCGGCTGGGCCCGGATACACTACCACGCTTTCAACGCCATCTTTGTTGACGCTGGCAACACCAAAGAAGTAGTTGTCTATAACAACATTCTCAAGCGTCGCTTCGGTTACGTTACCCACATATTTACTGTATTCCCACTGAGGTGCATCAGTATGACGCCAGTATATTTTATACCCTTTTAACTGCGGGTTTTGTTCGGTATCTAACGCATCCCATTTAAGGGTAGTAGAAGGCTGCACAGCGCCAGCAATTTCCACATTAGCGGGTGGGTTTGGAGCCCATGCCATGGCCGCAAGCGATACCGCATTAAGTCCTGTGAGTTTGGCTGCATAATCGAAGTTTACGCCGTCAAGGGTGTCGCCGTAGGCTATACCGTCTTCTACGCGCAGGTCCTGATGCTGACGGGTATAGTTTTCGTTGGTTTCCATAATACGAATACCCGGATAACCCAAATCGTTAAACGGGCGATGGTGGCCGCCACGGCCAAATCGGTCTAAGCGATAAATCACCATGGTATCTAAGTTCTCAATATACTTATCGGCAATTTTATCAATGTAGCGGGCAAGGTTACGGCTAGGCGAGTCAACTTCGCCGCCCGTGAAGCGACGCATGCGCGCTTCTTTTTCTGTTTCAGTTACGCGAGTACCTTCAGCAAAAATACGGGCAGTGGTGTTATTAATTACACCGTTTACCCCTTCGATATTGCCAATCATGTCGTTATTTAGCACGGCTTTAATTCGCCAGCCGTCTTCTTTGGCTTGCTTCGCCATGATGCGCCCGCCAAATAAACCTTGTTCTTCACCGGCTAGCGCAGCATAAACAATGCTGCCGTTAAACTTGTGTTTCGATAAAACGCGCGCGGCTTCAAGGGTACCCGCAACACCAGAAGCGTTGTCATTTGCACCCGGTGAATCAGACGTGAAATCCATCACATCAGACACCCGCGAGTCGATATCGCCAGACATGATTACATAGCGATCTGCGTCGGTCGTACCGCGCTGAATAGCAATGACGCTTACCACTTCAACAGGGTCGGGAATACGCTTTTCACCGCTGATTACCTCTGACTGATAATACACCTCTAAGCAACCCCCGCACGCGGCGGAAATTTTATCAAATTCAGATTTTATCCAGCGCCGTGCCGCGCCTATGCCACGGGTGTCAGATTCGGTTTCAGAAAGGGTGTGACGAGTGCCAAAGTTGACCAGCGTAGTAATGTCTTTTTCGATGTTTTCGGCAGAAACGTTTTTGGCTATATCGTAAAGTGCTTGCTGCTGTTCGGTTTGGGCGTGAACTGTGAAAGAAACAGCGCTACTTAACAATACGGTAGATGCCAGAAGACTTGTGGCTTTAGTTCTTAGTCTAGACTGTGGGGATAGGTTTTTTATCATTATTCTCTCCAGTGTTTATCTTTTCACCATAACCAATACGCGACAAAGCTACAATTGGAGTAAACGACGTAAACCAACCAACTATCGCAAGCTCTAAAATTATACATTCTTTACTTTTTGGTAAAAAGTAAAGAATGGTGTATGCTTAGCAAACAGTGAATAGACATTGAGGCTGGAGAACTATGGCTAAAGTAAGCATGAAGAGGCAAATAACCCTGCCGGCAGAACTATGCAGCATTGCTAACATTAATGCGGGCGACGATGTTGAGAGTTTTGTTGATAGACAAGGCGTTATTTCAATCGTTAAGAAACAAGCTGGAGCGGCAAGAGGGCTTTTGAAAAACATAACTGTGAATAGGAGTTATAGTGACCAAGCATCTCTTCAGAGCGCAATTGAAAAATGATAGCGATAGACACAAATGTCTTGCTGCGTTACTTGCTACAAGATGACGAGAAGCAAGCCATACAAGCAAGCCAATTAATTTTGGGCTCTGAAAAAGTCTTGATTACAGATGTAGTACTAATTGAAACCGTATGGACCTTAAAAGGAAGGCGTTATAACCTTAATAAAGATAAAGTTATACAGGTTATCCATGCGTTATTTGCTGAGCCAAATCTTGTGTTTGAGGATAGTCTGGCAGTGTGGGCTGCATTAAAAGACTTTACTAATGCGAAACCGATCAAGGCGGGTGGGAAAACGAAACAAGCAGACTTCCCTGATGCGCTTGTTATCAATAAAGCAAAGCGTCACGCGCAGCGAAATAAGCTCAACCTTACTAGTGTATTTACCTTTGACAAAGCGGCTCAGGAAATTGAAGGAATGATTGAACCTCATTGCTGATAATAAAACGCCACCGACATTTCGATGGCGCTAGGTATTAACAAGCCCCGTCTATAATTGGCTTATATAAACGCAAACGCGTCGCCAAACAAGTTCTCTACTTTCAAGCCGCGCTGAGTAAAGTCATCGCGCACGACCTTCGCCATTTCAAAACGACCGGCAACGTAAACCTGAATATTGGCAAAGTCAGCGTGGTCAGCCATCACCGCGTGATGCACCCAACCGGTTCTGCCTTTCCATTCGTCGCAGGCAAACTCAACAACTGGCACAAACGTGAAGTGCTCGTTAGCATCAGCTAGTGCAGTTAGCTTATCGGCTAAATACAAGTCCGATGCGTGCTTTCCACCCCAATAAAGAGTAACTGGCGTTTTGTCGCCGCTATTAAGGTGCTCTTGCAGAATCGAGTAGGTATACGAGAAACCCGTACCGCCAGCAATAAGCACCATAGGCAGGCCGTTGCTTTGCAAAAAGGCATTGCCATTACCCACATTTACCGTGATTTCACCATCAGCGCGCATACGCTCTAGCACTTCGCCTGCATAGCTATTACCTGGCTCTGCGCCAATATGTAATTCAATGCGGCCATTATCAAACGCGGCATTGGCAATAGAAAATGGACGCATATCTTTTTCGCCCATTACGACCATAGCGTACTGACCCGCTTTAAACTCAACAGGACTCTCTGGCGTTAATTCAACTTTTTGTACCACTTCGGTTAAAGGCGTGATGCTTGCAACCTTACACTTAATTTCTGACATGTATTCTCTTCTAACCTTCTTGCTTAGCGTGTCGCCTTTACACGCGCTTTAAGAAAAGCGCATGTTTTAATACAAAATAAATAGCGTTTAAAATAGTCGCTACATAATACCAAGACTGTCCCAAATATCATCAACGCGTTTTTTAACGCCTTCGTCCATTACAATAGGCACACCCCATTCGCGGTCGGTCTCGCCCGGCATCTTATTGGTAGCGTCCATCCCCATTTTAGAGCCTAGCCCTGAAACCGGTGAGGCAAAGTCCAAATAATCGATAGGTGTATTTTCTATCATTACCGTATCGCGGGCTGGGTCCATGCGGGTAGTAATTGCCCAAATAACGTCGTTCCAGTCGCGCGCATTAACGTCGTCATCGCACACTATCACAAATTTGGTGTACATAAACTGACGCAAGAACGACCATACCCCCATCATCACCCGTTTCGCATGACCAGGATACTGTTTCTTCATGGTTACTACCGCCATGCGATAGGAACAGCCTTCAGGTGGTAAGTAGAAATCCACTATCTCAGGAAATTGCTTTTGCAAAATAGGCACAAACACTTCGTTTAGCGCCACCCCTAAAATAGCCGGCTCGTCTGGCGGACGACCGGTATAAGTTGAATGATAAATAGGGTCTTTACGGTGAGTAATATGGGTAACGGTAAACACAGGGAAGTCGTCGACTTCATTGTAATACCCAGTGTGATCGCCGTAAGGGCCTTCCGGTGCGGTTTCATCTTGCGCGATATAACCTTCAAGCACAATCTCTGCGCTGGCAGGTACCTGCAAATCGTTACTGATAGACTTAACCACTTCGGTTTTATCACCGCGAAGTAAGCCTGCAAAAGCATATTCTGAAAGCGTATCCGGTACAGGAGTAACCGCACCTAAAATGGTGGCTGGATCTGCACCGAGCGCCACAGACACAGGGTAGGGTTCGCCCGGATGGGTTTGACACCACTCGCGAAAATCAAGGGCGCCGCCGCGGTGTGATAGCCAGCGCATAATAAGTTTGTTTTTGCCAATCACCTGCTGACGGTAAATACCCAAATTCTGGCGTTTTTTGTGTGGCCCTTTCGTAACGCTTAACCCCCAGGTTACCAAAGGCGCGGCATCACCGGGCCAGCAGCGCTGCACAGGAATTTTTGACAAGTCTACATCGTCACCGGTAAGTACCACTTCCTGACACGGCGCTTTTTTTAGCACTTTAGCAGGCATATTCAGTACCTGCTTAAATACCGGCAGCTTTTCCCAGAGATCTTTAAGCCCTTTCGGCGGCTCAGGCTCTTTTAAGTAAGCCAGCAGCTTGCCAACTTCACGAAGGGCTTCTACCGATTCTTGCCCCATACCCATGGCGACACGCTCAGGCGTACCAAACAAGTTTGCCAGTACAGGCATATCGTGGTTTTTAGGGTTTTCAAACAACAGCGCAGGGCCACCAGCACGCAGCGTACGGTCGGCAATTTCCGTCATTTCAAGGTCGGTATCAATGGGCTGGCTAATGCGTACCAATTCACCTTTAGCTTCGAGCTGGCGAATAAAGTCGCGTAAATCTTTGTACTTCATCTGTTTGGCGTATCCACACACTTTATTTATGGCAAGAATATACTATTTAGCGTAAAAGTCCGATCAGTAAGCGACACGAATACAAGATTAAACGTTTTATAGACAAATTAATCTTTACAGAGGTGCTATTTAGGTGTGAGATAGCAAAGTGTTATAAAAATTAACAAACCCTTTCGCCTAAGGTGGTTACATGAGTTCATTCGATCAGGACATGCTAGACGAGCTAAATTTGTTACTGAAGTTTCCTACAGACAGTTTACTTCAGGGCCTAAAGATTCATCACGATGCTAGCCAAAGCATGGTAAACGCCGCGTCTCGACTTTATGCCAAGGGGCTTATAACTCAGCCCGATGGCGGCTATCTCACCGACTTGGGTATCGATCTTGCCGATCACGCTCGCCATATCCAATCGGCATTGTGCCCCAGGAAAAGTAGTCATTAATTAACACGTAACCTGCTGTTATATGGATATATAGGCGCCACGGAAAGTGCAGGGGTAAAAAACGTTGTAGCTGATAGCACACAATTTTCGTAAAGAAAGGCATGTCTTAGTTAAGATAATCTATACTAAGCCGATAAGTTAACTAAGACAGTGCAATCAATATTTACTCCTTAGCTATGAAACGTATTCTATCTACCGCTTTATTTATCTGTGTTTCGGTAACGGGGTTCTCTGCTCACGCTCTTGAGGGGGAAACCGTAGAAGAGCTGCGTGCAGTTCAGCTATACAGCCAAGACGCGTTAATTGACATGATTAACGCTAATACGCATCTAGACAAGGTGGTGGCTGACAGGTGCCAGCTAGTACAAGATATTGAAGCGCGAGCAGACGTACTTAAAATTCCGGCGTACCAATTTTTATGGGGCGACATGTTGGCTTGGGGTGTGTGTGTTGATGCGGCGCCGTCGCGAGGCATTGGTTATATGGAAGATGCTGCGAACCAAGGTTTGCCCGCCGCCCTTGAACAACTGGGGCGTTATTACGCAAAAGGCACGTTGGTACAACAAGATAAGTCTCGCGCCGTGGTGTATTTACGCGAAGCCGCTGCACTTAAAAACCTAAAAGCGCAAATTCGATTGGTTGAGTTGTTTTTAGAAGGTTACGGTAGCCCCTACGATTATGAAGATGCGTATCACTGGCTTTATAACTCGGTCACAAACGATAAAAAACAGCATCAACAAATTTCATCTTATCTAGCGCGTTTAGAAAAGCTAATGCACCCGAAGGCGGTGCGTCAAGCTAAGCGCCCAATGGATAGTTAGAGCTGTCACGCACCGTCCACTTGTTGTTATTGAGCCTAAAAGGTTATGCATAGCTATTGTGAACCCACGGAAAATACTGAGCAAAAACGTTCCGCAGGGTGAAGGGGTAGACACTATCGTTTTCGCCACCCGGTAAGCATAGGGCGAATAAGCTGAACATTCCCTAAGTACTGTACTAAAAACACTGCCGCAATATGCACTAAAACGCAGGCGTAAAGCACATCGGCCATAATGCTGTGTATCCATTCCAACGTGCTGTTGCCAAACATGGCGTCTATCTCTTCCATCATAAAGCCGGTAATGCCTAAACCTAAGAATAGAGTGAATACGGCAAATATCATTAGCCAACCGAAAGGGTTATGACCGTGCCTGGTGGGGATTTTCTTTTGCTGTAAATGGTGAAAGTGCTCGATAAAAGCCTTTTTACTCAAAGATACGCTGGCAAAACTAGCGTAAGGGATTTCTCCACTCTTATTCTGCGCCTTTTGTTGTTGAAGCGTGCCCCAAGCAAGTCGTAGTAGAATAAACGACACCCCAGCGTACCCTGCTATTTCATGATAAAGCCGGCCCGGCTCTACAATAAAGTAGTTGGTAATAAAAGCAGCAACAATACCCCAGTGACAAACGCGCACAACCCAATCCCAAACATAAATATCTGAAGGCGTGTCTTTTGTTGTATTCATAATATGGCTTACTCTGTTTAAAACAAAAAACGCTGCAGTATCCCTGCAACGTTTTTATCAAGCATTAAAGCAAACGATGTGTTTGTCGTTTACTAAACTTAGTGTTTTTCTTCTTTGACAATGCTGCCATCAACTGGGTTGAAGTAAATTTCTACTTTGTTTTCTTCTTTATCAAAACCATAGATTTCGTAGCAGTTGCCGTCTGTTACTTTAAACTCGTTAATTTTGTAGCCTTGCGCTAGCAGTTGCGCCTGAAACGCATCTTGATTTTGCCATTCAGCTTCAGGTGCAGTAGTACATTGCGTAGTGCCGTGCTCTGCACTACAAGCACTTAATAGGGTCGCAGCGCCAATAGCTGTAGCCATCATTAATTTTTTCATTGCAGTCTCCATTTCGCTTTTAGTTAAAAGTTATTTCTGTCCTACGTGGAATGAGTGTACTTAGTTTGCTTTTTGATTCAAAGGGGCGTTTTTTGTGATAACTTTCGTTGAGCATTAATTCCACAAAATTTATATAACCCGTTACTGCGTAACAACTGAATTTTGGTATAGAGCGAGGCAAGAAGTCGCTGTCACAAAATTGCCTCCAACTTGTCATGTATGGTTCATCGAACCGTCTCAAAAGCGCTCTACATTCTTTGGCTTTGATATATCTAAACAATAAGCAATGTCGCCAATCTGTCGGTGAAATGCTTATAAAAATACATAAAGCACCCAATAAGCACACGAAAGGAATGATTTGATGCGCCCTCTGTACCCACTATCTGTTTACCCACGCACTTTGCTAGCGACAACCATTGCTTTAGCACTATCGAGCGCGGCAATGGCACAAGAAGTCGCCCCCGATACAGCAAACGAGAATGACTACATAGAAGAAATTACCGTTACCGCGCAAATGCGTGAGCAGTCTGTTATGGATGTTCCAGTAACTATGGATGTCATTGGGAGCGAGTTCTTAGAGCGCACCAATATCATGGAACTTGATGAGCTTTCTCGTATATTGCCAAACGTTCAAATTCAGGAGCAAGCGGTAAGCTTACCGTCGTTCAACATTCGCGGTGTAACCGACGATGTGTCATCGGTATCGGCGACGCCTCGCATCTCGGTATATCAAGATGGCTTTGATATCAGCAAGAAAACCGTAGCCAGTGTCGCGCTTTACGATATTGCTCGCGTTGAAGTGTTAAAAGGCCCTCAGCCGACGCTTTTCGGTGTGGCGGCAGCAAACGGTGCGGTAAGCATTCACTCTAACCTTCCGACCTTTGAACAGGAAGGCAAAGTGCAGGTTGGCTATAACTCAGAGCAAGGGCAAGAACTTGAATTCATGTATAACCAGCCTATTAACGATAACCACAGTTTTCGTATAGCAGGTCTTTATCGCGAAATGGACGGCATTGTAGAAAACAATGCCTGTAGCGCAGACTCTTACTATGGCAATGCAAACATGTATAACCATTTAGGTGAAGAAGTGCCGTGCAACAGCGAAGATCTTCAGGGTGTTTCAGTACAAGCACTACGTGCAACATGGCGAGCGAATTACGACCAGCTTGAAATCATTGCGCGCGCAGCCATGGAGTATAACGACCAGCCGGGTATTGCGTTCAAATCTGGCTCTATTGCGCCTAACGGCGGAGACACCAGCCCTTTTACTGATGCCGAATTTAGCTTAGGCAGTGAACTAGGTATTGAACGAACGCTTCAAGCTTATGACTTAACCGTAAACTACGATTTCAACCAAATGCTCAGTCTGCATGCCGATGCCTACTATAAAGATGTAGAGGTAAGCGAGGGATTTGACGCCGACGGTTCTGCTTTGCGTATTCAAGATGCCTACTTTGATAACGACGCTACGCTTCAAGGCGCATCAATGCGTTTGGTGTATGACTCGGGTGATAAATTGGCCGCGTTTGTAGGTGCGTCTATTACTCAAGACGATTCTATTTTGCCCTATTATGTAATGGTCGACCCATTTGTACGTGGTATCTTCGATGCGGTAAAAGCACAGCTTGAGGCCACCTCAAACATTCCGCTAAATCAGAATATCGCTACTGATGCATCGTTAGAAGAAATAGAAGCACTGCGTGCGATGTTAGTGTCGCAACTGTTTAATGAAGATGGCTCTCCTATTTCTAATCCTGCACTGCCGCCTATTCTGATACAAGGGCCGTTTATATTTGAAGCTGAACTTGATATAGCGTCTTATGTTGCTGAGGTGTCGTATTATGTTACCGACGACATCAACATTACTGCTGGCGTGCGCTATATCGACGAAACACGTTATACCCGCAATACTTATACTACTGCAGACGGTGCATTTACGTTCGATGCAGAGCGCGATTTTGACGATACCCTGCCACGCTTTGCGGTAAGTTACGATGTGAACAATAACTGGAACTTGTATGCGAACTACGCCAAGGGCCGCCGTTCACCAGTGGTTGATGCTAATGCGGGTGGCGTTAATGTTACTAAACCTGAAATAGTAGACAGCTACGATTTGGGTGTGAAGTATCAAAGCGCCAACTTCCTGTTCTCGGGCGCTATTTTTACTTATGAGTACAGCGATTATCAGCAAAGCTTTACCGATGCAGAAACCTTGCAGTCGATTACTGTAACAGTGGGCGACTCGACCATGTCGGGCATCGAGGGTATGGCTACCTACAATTACAGCGACACGCTAACTTTAACCGCAAGCCTTGGTTTCTTAGACGCAGAATTTGCTAACGACACTGCCGATGGTTCGCCATTTGAATACGGCGGTAACAAGTTCCGTTTAGCACCTGAGGTAAGCGGTGCAATTAACATCAACAAAGTATTCAACATGAATAACTTCGACATTGATGTTAACTGGCTTACCAGTTTCCAGTCAGAAGTGTTTTTTGAAAGCAGCAATTACCCTGGTCTTTCTCAAGATACTTACTCACTGACTGATGTATCGGTGAAGCTGCTTCAAGACAACAGCAAGTTTGCCTATGAGTTTTACGTGAACAACCTGTTTGATAAAGAATTCTTGATTGATGCTGGTAATACGGGCGGTGGCTTGGGGATTCCGACCTTTGTTCGCGGCATGCCACGCATTGCTGGTGTGCGTGTTTATTACGCGTTCTAGAAGTAAAGAATAAGAGAGTACCTATTCCCGTCAATATGCCCCTATTTTGATGGGAATAGGACGTAATTTAAATTATATGGATTACAAGAAGGAGTATCAGAGACTCTGTTTTTAGTTGGTGCAATTTAACTATAATGTCTTTCACTCTGTCTTTGTTGATGAAAAGCGAAAGAAGACATTTAATGCTAGTGCAGTTACAATAAAGATTCTTTAAGAACCTCGGAGAATCTGCATGCCTTTAAAAGCTACTTCTGTAAGATTAGATGATGAAACACTTGCACGTGTAGGCGAAATGGCTAAGGCGATGGATAGACCTAGGGCGTGGCTGATGGCCGAAGCTATCAAGCAGTTTGTTGCTCGCGAAGAGTGGTTTATCCAAGAGGTGGAAAAAGGAGTGAAAGCCGCTGATGAGGGACGCTTGACCGACCATAATGATCTCAAAGCTAAATGGGAGGCTAAGCGTGCAGTATAAATAACGTGCATAGACTCAAGCCTATACACGCTTATAAAATTGTAGAAAGCTATGCCTTAATCTCATAGCTATGCGTATTAACTACTTTTCCTGCCTTGGTCAAAATCGCATCCACATAGTGCCAGGTCGCTTTAGCTTCATCCTCGCTAACGGTCAATGTCATAAAGCCGCGCTGGTGAAGATTACAATACTGTAAATCATCAATAAGAAGGGGAAGGTCATCAGCAAGTGTTTCTGCCATTTCATCATCCATACTTAAATAATGTTCCATGCCGGGTGACGTCACCCCAGGGGTGGCAAGTTCAACACCCACTTCCGTTCCGTCTTTGAGGGTTAACTTATTGTGCCATGCATTATGAGTATCGCCTGCTAGAGCTATAACGGGTTTGCCGATGGATTTTAGCTGCATTAGCACCTGTTCCCGTTCAACGGGGTAGCCGTCCCATGCGTCTAAATTGTAGGGCATTACCGTATTGATAAGTGCAAGCTCTTGCTCACTGAGTGCTGCACCTTGCTTTTGTTTGCGTTTGATATTCGCAAGCCTATGTACATGAGCAGGTATTTCTTTACGCTCAACGCCGTTAAAAATAGACACAGGGAATAGCATGCGGCCTATTAATAGCTGCTGGCCTAACACCTGCCATTTTGCCTGACTTTGCTGCATAGATGAATGCAGCCAGTTGCGCTGGGTTTCACCTAAAAGACCGCGATTAGGATTACTGATATCTTTCATAAAGCCTGCTTGGTCAAAAGCTTTAGTTTCAGCGTCGCGATAGTTGGCGTATTCAAGCTGCTTATCCCGGGCTAAAACGCGGGTATCAAGCATGTATAAGTCAAGAAGCTTACCAAAGGTAAACTGGCGATAAATTTCTAAACGCTCTGTGCCAAATGGCGGCCGTATAGGCAGCCACTCATAATAGGCTTGCACTGCCGCAGCGCGACGTTCATAAAAACCACCTTCGTCTGCTTGGTGATTTTCCGCACCGTCTTTGTAAGTGTCGTTAGTAATTTCGTGATCATCCCAAACCACAATAAAAGGCTTGTTTTGATGCAGCGCAAGCAACCCTTCGTCGGTGCGATACAACGCGTAGCGGTTTCGGTAGTCGGTTAGCGTATAAAGCTCGGTATCGTTATCTGGCGCATAGGTTCGGCCAATCTCTTTGGCATGTTCGGTGGCGTAACCCTTTCCATCGTACTCATATATGTAGTCGCCTAAATGCAGCACATAATCCATGTTGTCATCTTTGGCGGCTTCCATATAAGGCGTGAAAAAGCCGGCAGGGTAGTTCGAGCAAGAAAATATGCCGAATGTGACCTTAGATACGTCTGCTTCCGGCAATGTACGAGTTTCGCCAACAGGGCTCACATTATTCGCACTTTTGAAGCGATAAAAGTATTTGCTTGCAGGCTGAAGACCTGACACATCTACTTTTACGGTAAAGTCATGTGTCGCTTTAGCCTCAACGACTCCGCTACTTACCACGTCGGTAAATGCTGCATCGCTTGCCATTTCCCACAAAATATCGGCTTTAACTAAAGCCGAGCTTGATGTAGGAACCGCGCGAGTCCAAATGATCACTGCATCTTTTAACGGGTCGCCACTGGCCACGCCATGGGTAAATTCCGATTTAGTTTGAGGCTGACTGTTTGCTGACGTGCTAACTGTACACCCCGCTAGCCCAGTAGATACTGCCACGCTCGCACCCGCGAATGACGACAGCCTAATAAACGTTCTTCTATCCATATGCCTGCTCTTTATAAAGTTGGTAGGGTAAATAGTGTATTAATTGTTTTGTTGAACGCTCATACAACAAAAATGAAAACCCATTTTTATACTGATTGTTTGTGACATCGAGATGTCAGGCTGAACTGAATCGATAACTGGACGTTAGATCGAAGTTTACACAACCCTGTTCGATTAAAATATAAACATATTTTTGAGGTGAGATTACCTCTGTGGTAATCTTCTATGGGTGGTTAGATGGCAATTGTAAGCTTCCTACATCAAAAGCTACTTTTAATGTGGCTATCTGATTACGATGAATGGCTTGTGTTAGCATATCGTCATGAAGTCTGGAATGCGTTGTTTGATTTAGACGCTGCATCACAAATATCTGATTTGCTAGATATCGGTGCAGTACGATCCGAAGAAAGCGAACTTTGGTACGTGACTATTACAGTTAATAGCGTAGAGCCTTGTGGAGCGGTAACTTGCTATTTCAACGATGGTGACTGTTTCAGTCTGGATTATAGAGAGTACAACCCATGAGACAAAGTATGCACATAGGCATTGAATCTAAAGGTGATAGGGGCTGCGCATTAATTGAAGCAGGAGAGCGAGCATCACGGCCCGAGCATCTTAAGAGGCCCCATCCGGGCGAAGTATTTAAACGCAGATGCATGGCAAAGTCACCCTTGAAGCAATCAGAGGTTGCGCAATGCTTAGAAGTCTCGACTAAACATTTATCGCGATTTGTTAACGGGCATTCTAATTTAACTGTCGAGTTCGCGCGCAAGCTTGAAGCGGTAAGCGGTATAAGTGCCAAGGCTTGGATGCATTATCAGGTTGCCTACGACTTGTATCGAACCGCAAAAAGTAAACCCAGCTTAAAACCAATATACTAGCGGGTGTTTCAACTTTTATACTGTGTATGTATAACTTACGTGAGCTTGCGCCCTTTAACCTTATTAGCTTATAGACATTGAAGAAAAGATATTGCCTAGCACGGTAATAACTTCGCTTGCATTACAATAAACCGCAAAATTCAGCACGCCTTAATTACTCCCAATGTTTTACCGTAAATACTGTTATACTGTGCAGCAAATAACCACATGAACCAAATTTGGTAAGTGTGTCTAACAATCTATGAATCAAAATTTCTTGTACGTATTTTTTAAGGCGTACCACAATAAAAAAGTCTTGAACAAATAAAGTAAGCTTTAGGAGCACGTTAGTTGAGATGTCAGACGACGAGTTGTTTGAATATTAACTAGCAGAGCAACGCCCGTCAGCGGCAGGTTAAGGCTTACTGAGTAAACAAAATAAAAGGTAATTTATAAATACATGAGTGACGATCCGCATTATCAGCGCGAGAAAGAGAAGTACGACAACCCGGTAGCAAGCCGCGAATATTTAATGAGTTTACTAAAAGAACACGACAAGCCTTTGTCGTTTCTTGATATTTGTAACTTGGTGAACGCGTTCGACGAAGAAGCCCGAATAGGTATACAGCGCCGCTTACGCGCCATGGAGCGCGAAGGGCAAGTACAGTTCACCAAACAGAAAAAATACATACTTCAAAACCGTGATGAAATCATAAAAGGCCGCATTATTGGCCACCGAGATGGTTACGGCTTTCTGCGTCCTGAAGATAAAAGTGGTGACTTATTCATAAGTGCCGGGCAAATGAATTTGTTTTTACACGATGACGTGGTTGAAGCGCGCATTAGCGGCACCGACCGTCGCGGTAGAAAAGAAGCCTTTATTACCCAAGTTATTGAGCCAAGAAGCGAGCCAATAGTCGGGCGCTATTTCGTAGAGCAAGGTTTTGGCATGGTTGTGCCAGACGATAGCCGCCTTCAGCATGAAATTGTCATTCCGCCCGAAAGTACCAACGGTGCGCGCATGGGGCAGGTGGTGGTGGTAGAACTTACCCAACGCCCCCGCCGTAAAATGAACCCCGTGGGAAAAATTGTTGAAGTACTCGGTGAGCATATGGCGCCAGGTATGGAAATAGAAATGGCCCTTCGCACTTTTGATATTCCGCATCAGTGGCCAAACGGCGTAACCAAGCAGGTGGAAAAACTCACCGATCAGGTGCCAGATGAAGCCAAAGAAGGGCGTATCGATTTACGCCAGCTTCCTCTTGTTACCATTGATGGTGAAGACGCCCGTGATTTTGACGATGCGGTTTATTGCGAACCACTCGATGACGGCGGCTGGCAGCTCTGGGTAGCCATTGCGGATGTAAGCCATTACGTAAGAACGGGCTCTGCCCTTGATGATGAAGCGCAGCAGCGCGGAAACTCAGTGTATTTCCCCGACCAAGTTATCCCTATGTTACCTGAGGTGTTGTCGAACGGACTGTGTTCACTGAACCCTGAAGTCGACCGGCTTTGTATGGTGTGTGAAATGACGATCAGCGCCCAAGGGAAGCTAGAAGAGTTTCAGTTCTATGAAGCAGTGATGAACTCTCATGCCCGTCTTACCTACAACAAGGTGTGGGGCATATTACAAGGCGACAAAGAGCTGCATCAGCGTTATGAACCTCATGTGCCCCATCTTCGCAATCTACACGATTTATACCGAGCACTTAAAAAAGCCCGTGCTAAACGTGGTGCCATTGAGTTTGAAACCCAAGAAGTCAAATTCGTGTTCAATGCACAGCGCAAAATAGAAAACATTGTGCCCTTGGTGCGTAACGACGCACACAAGCTGATTGAAGAATGCATGATCATGGCGAACGTAAGTGCGGCTTTAACGCTAGAAAAGCACGAAGCGCCAGCGCTTTATCGTGTTCACGATAAGCCAGACGCTGACAGGCTTACCGCCTTCACTAGCTATTTGAGTGAAATTGGTATTCCACACCGCATAGTTGAAGATGCAGAGCCTGCCGCATTTACCGATGTAGTACTAAAAACACGCGGGCGGGTAGACGAAGAGCTTATACAAACCATGCTGCTTCGCTCTATGAAGCAAGCGGTGTACGACGGTGAAAACGTAGGGCACTTTGGTTTGGCCCTCGAAGCTTATGCTCACTTTACCTCGCCTATTCGTCGCTACCCTGATTTAGTGGTGCATCGCGCGTTAAAAGGCATCATTGCTAAGCAGAAAGGTAAAAAAGCGGTAAGCGGCGCTAAAAACTACACGGTAGAAGAAATTGAACAACTCGGCGAGCAGTGCTCTATGACCGAGCGCCGCGCCGACGATGCGACTCGCGATGTGGCCGACTGGCTCAAGTGTGAGTTTATGCTCGATCACGTAGGCGACACCTTTGAAGGGGTAGTCAGCTCGGTCACTAATTTCGGACTATTCATTCGCTTAACGGAATACCATATCGACGGGTTAGTTCATATTACGTCACTCGATGACGACTACTATCATTACGACGAAGTAAAACAAGCCTTAGTAGGCGAGTCGGGCCATCGTCAGTTCAGACTGGGCGACACAGTCGAGGTAACCGTTGCGGCAGTAAACCTTGATGAAAGAAAGATTGATTTATTACTCGATAAGTCTATGCTGCGCAGCACTAAAGGTAAGAAGGTAAAAGTGAAGACAGCTAAAAAGTCTTCAGACAAACCTACTCGCTTTGATAATAAACCCCGCTCTGGTAAAGACTCCCGTTCTGATAAGAAGGGGAGCAAAGGTAAAGGCGGCTCAAGCTCGTCTAGTCGAAGCGGTGGAAAATCGTCGAGTCGCGGCAGCGCAAAAGGCGGTAGCAGCGGCAAAACACTGTCATTGAATAAAAGAGGTAAGCGTTAAATGGCGCAGCAAGAATGGTTATACGGTTTACATGCCATGCAGTCGGTACTTGAAAAAGAGCCCGAGCGTGTAATGGAAGTGTGGGTTTTAAAAGGTCGGAACGATGACCGCTTGACCAACATTGTTAACCAAGCCCGCCGTTTTGGTATCTCTGTTCAGTTTAGCCAGCGCAAAGCGCTAGATGATAAAGTAAGCGGTGAGCAACACCAAGGCGTGGTAGCAAGAGCGAAACCAGCCCGCGTGCTAGATGAAGCTGACTTAGACAAAATTTTAGAAAGCGAAGCGCAGCCTTTAATCTTGGTACTAGACGGTGTTACCGACCCGCATAATCTAGGTGCGTGCCTGCGTACTGCAGATGGAGCAGGGGTGCACGCGGTAGTAGTACCGAAAGATAAATCAGCAAGCCTAAACGGCACAGTAAGAAAAGTGGCCTGTGGTGCAGCTGAAGTGGTTCCACTTATTCAAATCACGAACCTGGCCAGAACCTTGAAGCACCTTCAAGATAAAGGCCTTTGGATTGTTGGCACAGCCGGTGAAACCGATAAGACCCTTTATGATGTAGACCTGAAAGGCCCAACTGCATTAGTAATGGGGGCTGAAGGTAAGGGTATGCGTAGGCTTACCAAAGAAACATGCGATGAGTTGGTGAAGCTCCCTATGGCTGGTAGCGTGACAAGTTTAAACGTGTCGGTAGCTACAGGTGTATGCCTGTACGAAATAGTGAGACAGCGTGGTTTGTAATGCTCCCTAAGCGTTTGAACGCGACGCGAGAGCTTCCAAAATAAGAAATGTTAAAGGCACGCAGAAAGATTGTTGCGCGCCTTTTTTCTTTTTAGAATATTTACTTAATCTATGCAAACTGTGCTTGGTTGTCTGAAATAGCACTTTTGGTTGCGTCAACCGTTGCATATGGTTGCCAAGCAATAAGTTAGTAGCAATCCGTTGCTATCACGAGTATTTATATTAAAAAATAGGGTTGTTTAGTAGTTCTGTCGCTTTTTCTTGAGCTCTAAGCCAAGCGACGGTTTTCTTGCATCGCCATGACACGGCTTCTTCAATTAACGGCAGTAGCTGGGTTAATGTAGGCTGATTAAAAATAGGCTCATGGTGAGCAATTCTATTGCGTTGCTTCCTGATTATGTCGCAACCGTTTTTCAGTGTGTTTCGAATGGTAGATACTGTATTTTCCGTTGAGTTGGGAAAGACTTGTTTGATAAAAGGCTTCCAAATACGCCCCTCATGTCTTTTTGCCAGCATGTTTTCATACCAACTCAGCTTCAGCTCTGGCAAAAGTTTACCTACACCTTGATAATCTTGAGTTAGTCGTACTAAGTCTTGCTTGTCTTTGTAGGGCAATGAATTTTGGAATACGACGTTTGTTGGCCAGTCATCGCCGTAGCGCATTGATATAGCCTCAGAAACCGCATTCCTTAAAACGACTTCATATATGTGAAGCGGGAAGAACATCACGGAAGAAAGCTGTGCGTTCCATTCGTAGAGCTTAAGAGTTGTAGCAGTGCAGTCATTTCCTATTTTTTTACTACCGCATTTCTAAACGTTGTTAATCGGCTCAGAGACAACGTATTTTCTATAGACTGGTACGGCACAAATCATTCCCTTTAATTAACCATTTGACAATTGGTGTTCGATTACTTACGATCTCAAACGAGAGCTTTGGATATCCCTGCTTAAGCAGCCCACCAAAGACATAAGACTCGAACGAGCCTACGCTTATAGCGTGGGCTTTTTCATTTATAAATTAGCATATTATCTTTTAAGTAGTGATCTTTTTTACACCGCCATTGCATTGCCGCTGGGTGATAAGTATCTAAACCTCATGCCCGAGCGCACAGCAACTTCCTCTCGTCAACGCCAAACTAAATAAAATATCTACTAACCAGTCTTGAAATATTGCATTGCTTAATGGCTCAGCCAATTAAATAAAACCAGACCAAGAAATCTACAAATCACTGCTGAATTCGTTTAATAAAAAAGCTAAACAGGTGATTAATATTTTGTTACATCTCAAATTGTAATTTAAATGTTAATTATAAAATTTTATTCCTACCATGAATCTGCTCGTAATACACATTTGGCGCGCTCTTCATAAGTTGTGTTGTTTTTTTGTGCATTTTTAAAGGTATTAAAAATGCTCACCAGGGTTAAGGCAACATACTCAACAGCCTGATTCGCCGCCTAATATGAGCTCTGTAAATAATTGGTAATACCGTTTATTTGCATACCTGACAAACGGGTAGGTCGTTGCAACGCAGTTGCGTCGGTTGTCATGGATGAGCTTTTCGTATGAGGTAATGGTTATACCTGTATGTCATTTAATAACAAATAGCTTCCAAAGCACGGAATAAAACAGTGTTGAAGTTAATAAGACAGATAAAACAGGAAATAAATTTTGAACTCAAAATTAAATAAGAAACACACATGTCTAACAGCAGCTGCTCTAGCTGTATCACTTGGCTTAATGGGTAATTCTGCAATGGCAGCAGGCGAAGGTCTGGTAAAAGTTAAAGAAAAGCCTCAAACCCTAAAACAAGCACTAGGTAAGCGATTGACTGTCGATCGTCTTGTCACCACTGACCAAGAGCGTTACATCATCAAGTTCAAAGATGAGATGACCAGTGAAACGGTTGAAGTGAGTGCATTAAAAGGTAAAGGTCAAATCTCAAGTGCCAAAGTAAAAGGTAAAAAGCCTTTTGATATCGCGTCTGCTAAATCAGAAGTAAGAAAAGCAGGTGGTGCAATTAAGAAAGAGCTAAAAAAGCACAAAATGGTAGCGGCGACCATGAGTAAGTCGGCGCTTAACAAACTTCGCAACAATCCTAACGTAGAAAGTATTGAGGTTGACGTACGTCGTAAGCCTATGGCGCAAACTACGCCTTACGGCTACACCATGGTACAGGCAAACCAGTTCGGCCAGTCAGATACCACGGCACGCAAAGTATGTATTATCGATACTGGCTATAATTTAGGTCACCCAGACCTTCCGGGCACAAACGACGGGGTTACCGGTCAAGCCAATAATAGTGCCGTAGGCAACTGGTACAACGATGGTAATGGTCACGGCACACACGTAGCGGGCACCATTGCAGCATACGATAATAACGAAGGTGTAGTTGGTGTGTATCCTGGCGTGGATATGCATATCGTTAAAATCTTTAACGACAATGGCCAATGGACTTACGCATCTGACCTTATCGATGCTATCACCCAATGTCAGGATGCCGGCTCGAACGTTGTTAACATGAGCTTAGGTGGCGGCAGTTCGTCAACTACCGAGCGAAATGCAATGCAGAGCTTCACAGATGCAGGCATGTTGCTAGTGGCTGCGGCGGGTAACGACGGCAATAGCGCAAAATCATACCCTGCTTCATATGATGCAGTAATGTCAGTTGCGGCAGTAGACTTAAACGAAAATCGTGCAAGCTACAGCCAATATAACGATCAGGTGGAAATTGCGGCACCGGGCAGTGCGGTCCAGTCGACTTACCCTACTAACACCTATGCATCTTTAAGCGGTACATCAATGGCAACGCCTCACGTAGCAGGTGGTGCAGCGTTAGTATGGAGCTACTTCCCTCAGTGTTCTAACAACCAGATTCGTAGCGCACTAAACGCAACGGCTGAAGATAAGGGCAGTGCAGGCCGCGATAATTTTTATGGTTATGGCTTAATGCAGCTAGCCGATGCGTATAACTATCTAAATACCAACGGTTGTTCGGGTGGCGGTACTGGCGGTGGCGGTTCTGAGCCTGGCGTAGAACCAGTATCAGGTCAGCTAACCGGCCTTTCAGGTACGCGCAGAAACTGGGACCGCTACACTTGGACGATTCCTGAAGGTGTAACGCAGATGACTATTCGTACCTCTGGTGGTTCAGGCGATGCCGATCTATACGTGAAGTTTGGCTCACAGCCAGAAACGAATAGCTATGATTGTCGTCCTTATCAAAATGGCAACAGCGAAGTATGTACATTCGACGCGCCAGCGTCAGGCACATGGCACATTGGTATTCGCGCTTATTCGTCATACAGCGGTGTGACACTATCATACTCATATGAGTAAGTAATCCCGTCTCCCTAAGACACAGTTAAAGCCTGCTTATGCAGGCTTTTTTTCGCCCCGTCTAAATTACGAATACAACCTTTTTTATGCATCAAATTGTAAAGCTTTGATAAAGAATGGTCAGCTTTGCAAAGATAGTGTAAAGCCCCGAACTAACCCCTTCTAACTTAGCCATATCATTGTATTGTGCGTGCCCTGTAAAGCACTCCCAACGTGTGCCTATTTGCTTAAACGCAGGCGTTTATCCAACAAAAGAACAATTTCTAAGGACATTCAATTTATGCAATTGACCTCTCAATCTTTGCTTAGTGGAACGGGGTTCCGCGCAGTAGCAATAGGACTTGTAGCACTGCTTGGGCTCACCGCGTGTGGTGGCTCTGACAGCAGCAGTTCAGATTACTCCTACGCTTACATTCAGTTTTACAATGCCTCGCCAAACGGTGCTAACGTAGAAATGCGTGAAGTTGATGGCGATAGCTTCGGCTCGGCTCAGTTTGGTGATACAACGTCTATGTTTTCAATGGATGATGGTGAGCTAGAACTCGAATTCATACGCACCGACTCTGATGATCAAGAAGTGTATATTGATGAGATTACCGTAGACCTTGAAGTAGGCCACAAAACCATTGTGGTGATGAGCGGTGACTTTAATGCCCCTACTTTCAACGTTTACTCGTATGAGCGCGAAACAATGGAAGATCACTTCCGACTATTTGCGCTTTCTGTAGCGGTGGATGACTCATCTTATGATTTTTATATGAGTGAGTCGGGCGACCCGTTTGAAGCAGCCAACTTCTTAGGCACAGTAACAACAGGCGATATGGCCGAGTTAAACTACTGGGACGCAGACGATGACAGCGACTATTTCGATGAAGGCGAGTACACCATTTATCTTACAGAGCCAGGTAGCGACGAGGTTGTATTTGAATCGCAAACCCTAGACTTTGTATACGAAACCGAATACTTAATGAGCCTTCGCGATGTCAGTGGTGCAATTCAAGAAGGGTTAGTGGTAGACACTATTCTTAACTCTTCTACCGTTACTGCACTTACAGATGTTGAGGCCGATTCGCAGTATCGTATTTATAACTCAACCAACCTAGATGCTGAGCTTAGCGTTACCTTTGGCGGCAATACCGATGAAGAAGATGTAAGCTTTACCCTTGCCGCAGGCGAGTTATCGGAGTTCAGCGCTATTCGCTATGGTGACTACCGCGTAACAGTTACTGATCCATCAGGCGCGGTTACTGCGCTTAGCAATAAACTTATCACTCTTAATCAGGGCGAAAGTAAAGCGGTGCTAATTTACAATACTAACAATGTATTAGGGGCGGCAACCTTCGTGGAAAGTGGCTTACCTCAGGCGTACGATAAAACCGTAAACTTTATCAACCTTGTGAGCGATTTTGATGACGTCGATTTTTATTTAGTGAGAAACGACGAAACCATAGATACCGCTGAATACGATGTGCAAAACCTCGAGTTCGCCGAGAGCACAAGTGAAGTGCTTCCCTCTGACTATTATGAAGTGATTGCGGTTTACGAAGACGATAATGAAGAGCAAGTGTTACTTGATAGAACAGCACTATTTGGTTTTACCGAAGAGGAGAACTACATCGTAACCGTAGAGCCAGCAGATACGCCTACGGGATATGAAATTAACGTGCTTTATTAATAGTTTAGTTTATTTATTATACTAATTGATAAGGGCGAAAACTTTCATCTATAGAAATCTTTCGTAAATTTAAAAGGTCAGTGTTAATGCACTGGCCTTTTTTATTGCAGTCCGGGAGGGCTTGATTCCTCATGAGTATCATAAAAAAACTACAAACTATATCTAATGACCACTCATTGTCGTTAGATAAAAAACTCGAGAGCTTGTTGCGCATAGGCACAAATATTCTCGGGTTAGAAACAGGGATTGTAAGTAATATACGCGGCGAACAATACAGCGTGCTTAGCGTGGTAACACCAGAAAACGACATTCAGCTAGATTCCCTTTTCAGCTTAACTGAAACCTACTGTGCTGATGTTGTAAAATCGAATTCATTCATTGCTTATCATAATATTGATGTCTCGCCGGGTGCTTCCCACCCTTGTTTCGAAAAATACACGCTTAAAAGTTATTTGGCGTCGCATATTTATGTTTCTGGTGCGTTTTTCGGCACGGTTAACTTCTCTTCGCTTGACCCAAGGGAAGCACCTTTTTCCAATTTAGAGCTAGACTATTTGCTGTTGCTTGCATCATGGGTTGGAAACGAACTTGAAAGGCAGCAGGCTCTCAATAATCTTAATGCACAAAAAGCGGTGCTGACCGAACGCAACTCATTACTCAATCAAGTAGCGAACTTAGCGGGCGTTGGCACGTGGGAGCTCAATGTAGATACACGGGCGATAACTTGGTCTGGCGCGCTAAGACGTATGCTGCACGTTCATGGTGATAAAATTCTGAAGCCCGAAGATATCATCAAATTCATTGTAGACGATACACAGCGCAAGACTTACTTAGAGCAATTCACAGAAATGATGAGGTCTGGCGAAGACTTTGCGTACGAATTAGAGGTGCGTACAGATACTGGCGAAACCCGCTGGTTAGAGAGTCGAGCTCATCCGGTATTTGAAGGGGGGCGTTGCGTTAAAGTAATAGGTGCCACCCTTGATGTCACGCAAATGCATATAGATAAAGCAGAGTTGCAGCACAAAACCAATATGGCGGAAAGCGCCTTAAAGGCTCGTAGTGAATTTTTAGCTAATATGAGTCATGAAATAAGAACGCCCATTCACGGTGTGCAGGGTATGCTGGAAGCCTTACAAGGCTCATCGTTGAATTCTAAGCAACACGAGCTTGCGTCTATTGCCATGCAAAGCGCTGATGCGCTTCTAGGTATTGTTAACGACATATTGGACTTCTCTAAAATAGATTCAGGAAATATTTCATTTGAAGAAGCACCTACTAATTTAGCGGAGGTGATTGAAGAGCAGGTTCCTATGTTTTCGCGATTGGCGAAAGAAAAAGGCCTTGAACTCACTGTGTGTTCAATTGCGCTCAATAATAAAACCTTTATTGCAGACAAACTGCGTATAGGTCAGATTCTCATCAACTTGCTCAATAATGCGATAAAGTTTACCAAGGAAGGAAAAATTACCGTCGATACCAAATGCACCCGTTATGGAAAAGGTCGATACCGAGTTAAGTTAATTGTGACAGATTCAGGCATTGGCATTAGCGAGCAGCAGCAAAAAATTATCTTTTCCCCCTTTATGCAAGCTGAAAGTTCTATGCAAAGACGCTACGGCGGTACAGGCTTGGGGCTTACTATCGTTAAGCAGATTGTTGAGCATTATGGCGGAAAAATAGAGGTGTCGAGTAATATTGGCATTGGTGCACGGTTTACAGTGACATTAACGCTTGATGACGCAAATGCAGGTGCTATTGCTGAAAAAGCATGTGGGCATGATTACTCGTATCCGCCTACACGACAAGAATTAAGCACGTTAAAAGCCCTTATCGTGGAAGATAACGAAATTAACCAGCTGGTTATTAAAGAACAGCTCAGGGAAGTGGGGCTGCCCAGTGAGGTCGCAGTTAATGGTGTAGAGGCCGTGGATAAAGTAAAACGTTCACTGGCCGAGAAAACGCCCTACGCAGTGATTTTTATGGACTGCCATATGCCGGTGATGGGCGGGCTAGAAGCGACACAAAAAATTCGTGCTTTGGGTGAACAAACTAAAGACGTGCCGATAATTGCTTTAACCGCAAATGTATTAACCGGCGATAAAGAAAAATGCTTGAAAAGTGGTATGAATGACTTCATATCTAAGCCTGTTGGTGTAAGTCGGTTGAAAGAATGCGTTTTCAGGCATTTGAGTAAGCAATTACAAGGTCGTGTAACCGTATTAAAAGATCCTGCTTGATAACCTATGACGTGGTTATCAGCCCCGGCTTTTAGTCGGGGCTTTTTTATTGCTCACATAGTTTAAAAATAATTCAATTTACCGCTATCACTTCCCAAAGTTTTCTGTTATTATTTCGCGCCCTTTTTATGGGGGTATGTACATAAAAGCAACGATATCCAGTTGTTTTTAGCAGCACTAACGACTCGGGAGAGTCTTAATTTAAGAGCGGAGCACTAACATGATCCAAATGCAAACTAACCTGGACGTTGCAGACAACAGCGGCGCTCGCAGGGTTCAGTGTATTAAGGTTCTTGGTGGCTCGCATCGCCGTTATGCAGGTATCGGTGACATCATCAAAGTTACTGTTAAGGAAGCAATTCCTCGCGGTAAAGTTAAAAAAGGTGACGTACTGAACGCAGTGGTGGTGCGTACTAGAAAAGGCGTTCGTCGTGCAGATGGTTCTACCATCCGTTTTGACGGTAACGCGGCTGTTATGCTTAATGCTAACAAGCAACCAATTGGTACGCGTATCTTTGGCCCGGTTACCCGTGAGTTGAGAAGTGAAAACTTCATGAAAATCATCTCATTGGCCCCAGAGGTACTATAAGGAGTCACGATAATGGCTAATAAAATTCGTCGTGATGATGAAGTAGTCGTATTAGCGGGTAAAGACAAAGGCAAGCAAGGCAAAGTTCTTCGCGTGCTTATTGCTGATAACCGTGTAATTGTAGAAGGCGTTAATCTCGTCAAGAAGCACACTAAGCCAAACCCACAACTGGGCGTAGCTGGTGGCATTGTTGAGAAAGAAGCTTCTATTCACGTTTCTAATGTTGCGATTGTTAACCCGGCAACGGGCAAAGCAGATCGCGTTGGTTTCCGTTTCGAAGATGAGAAGAAAGTACGTTTCTTCAAGTCTAACGGCGAACTTGTTTAATTATATTGGAGAGTACGATGGCGAAACTGCATGATTTCTATAAAGAAACAGTAGTAGCTGAACTTGCTAAGCAGTTCGGATACAAAAGCGTCATGCAAGTCCCTCGGATTGAAAAAATCACTCTAAACATGGGTTTAGGTGAAGCAGTTGCTGACAAAAAGGTACTTGAGAATGCTCAAGCTGACATGACGGCTATCGCCGGTCAGAAGCCTGTAGTCACAGTTGCAAGAAAATCAGTAGCGGGTTTTAAAATCCGTGAAGGTTATCCGATTGGCTGTAAAGTAACCCTACGCGGCGAGCGTATGTGGGAATTCCTTGAGCGTTTGATTTCAATCGCTATTCCACGTGTTCGCGATTTCCGTGGTTTGAATCCTAAATCATTCGACGGACGTGGTAACTACAGCATGGGCGTGCGTGAGCAAATCATTTTCCCTGAAATCGATTTCGATAAAGTGGATAAGGTTCGCGGTATGGATATTACTATCACTACCAGTGCGAATACTAATGACGAAGCACGTGCTCTGCTGGACGCGTTTAACTTCCCATTCAAAAAGTAGGGGTGTAGGGTTATGGCAAAAGAATCAATGAAGGCACGCGAAGCTAAGCGTACTAAGCTAGTAGCTAAGTACGCTGAGAAGCGCGCCGCACTTAAAGCGATTATCAGCGATGTTAACGTTTCTGAAGAAGAGCGTTGGGACGCTGTTCTGAAGCTACAACAACTGCCACGTGACTCTAGTTCTTCACGTCAACGTAACCGTTGCCGTGTAACTGGTCGTCCACATGGTTACCTACGCAAATTCGGTCTTAGCCGTATTAAGCTTCGCGAAGCAGCGATGCGCGGTGAAGTCCCTGGCCTTAAGAAAGCCAGCTGGTAAGGAGTAGCTGATAATGAGCATGCAAGATCCTATCGCGGATATGTTTACCCGCATCCGTAACGGCCAGATGGCACAGAAAGTTTCTGTGACTATGCCTTCTTCAAAACTTCGCGTTGCAATTTGTGAAGTATTGAAAGCAGAAGGTTATATCACTGACTTCGCTGCTTCTGGTGACGTTAAGCCTGTTTTAGAAGTTACGCTTAAGTACTTCGAAGGCAAGCAAGTAATTGACACTATCGAACGTGTAAGCCGTCCTGGTCTGCGCATCTATAAGAAAAAAGATGAGCTTCCAAAGGTTATGGGTGGTTTAGGCGTAGCTATCGTGTCGACTTCTAAAGGTGTGATGACTGACCGTGCAGCGCGTAACGCTGGCATGGGCGGTGAGATCATCGGTTATGTAGCATAACGGAGGAGTTGAAATGTCACGTATAGCAAAAGCCCCAGTAGACGTTGTATCAGGTGTAGAAGTTTCTATCTCTGGTCAAGAAGTTACTGTAAAAGGTAGTAAAGGCACTTTGACCCGCGTATTTAACGACGCTGTAGAAGTTGCACAGGAAGAGAACCAACTTAAAGCACTTCCACGTGAAGGTTTTGCTGATAGCTGGGCACAGGCTGGTACTGTTCGCTCTATCCTAAATGCAATGGTTCAAGGTGTTTCACAAGGTTTCGAGAAAAAACTTACGCTTCTAGGTGTTGGTTACCGTGCACAAGCACAAGGTAGCAAACTTAACCTTACGCTAGGTTTCTCTCATCCTGTAGTATACGAAATGCCTGAAGGCATTACGGTTGAAACTCCTAGCCAAACTGAAATCGTCGTGAAAGGCGCCGATAAGCAGGTGGTTGGTCAGGTTGCGGCGAACATTCGCGGTTACCGTCCACCAGAGCCTTACAAAGGCAAAGGTGTACGTTATGCTGACGAAAACGTACGTCGTAAAGAAGCTAAGAAAAAGTAGGTGGGTGATACGATGGATAAGAAAACAGCTCGCATTCGTCGCGCAACTCGCGCACGAGCAAAAATTCGTGAACTGGCCGCGCATCGCTTGGTAGTAAACCGTACACCTCGCCACATCTACGCTCAGCTAATCGCACCATGCGGTTCTGAAGTGTTGGCAGCGGCTTCAACTGTTGAGAAAGATCTTGCAAAAGATCTTAAGTCTACAGGTAACGCTGAAGCAGCGACGGTAGTCGGTAAAGCAATCGCAGAGCGCGCGCTTGAGAAAGGCATTAAAACAGTGGCTTTCGATCGCAGTGGTTTCCAATACCACGGTCGCGTTAAAGCATTAGCTGATGCAGCTCGCGAAGCTGGTCTTCAGTTCTAGGAGTTTATAATGGCTAAACAAGACGTTCAAAATGGTGAATTTCTAGAGAAATTGATCGCTGTAAACCGCGTTTCTAAAGTGGTTAAAGGTGGTCGAATCTTTAGTTTCACTGCATTGACAGTAGTGGGTGACGGTAACGGTCGCGTTGGTTTTGGTTACGGTAAGGCACGTGAAGTACCTGCTGCAATCCAAAAAGCAATGGAAAAGGCACGTCGCAACATGGTTGACGTAGACCTTAACGGTCACACGTTACAGCACCCGATTAAAGGTCGTCACTCTGGCTCTAAAGTTTACATGCAGCCAGCATCTGAAGGTACCGGTATTATTGCCGGTGGTGCGATGCGTGCAGTACTTGAAGTAGCTGGTGTACAAAACGTACTTTCAAAATGTTACGGCTCTACAAACCCAATCAACGTTGTACGTGCAACAATCAACGCGCTGACAGAAATGAACAGCCCGGCGAAAGTTGCTGCGAAGCGTGGATTGTCTGTAGAAGAAATTTTGGGGTAATCAGACATGGCAACGATTAAAGTAAAGCAAACTAAAAGTGCAATTGGCCGCTTGCCAAAGCACAAAGCTACGCTTAAAGGTTTAGGCCTTCGTAAAATCAACCATGTTCGTGAACTGGAAGATACCCCAGCCGTTCGTGGCATGATCAACCGTGTACATTACATGGTTGAGATAGTGGAGGAGTAAGACATGCGTTTAAATACAATTTCTCCAGCCGAAGGTTCAAAGCCTACTGGTAAGCGTTCTGGTCGTGGTATCGGCTCAGGTCTTGGTAAAACAGGTGGCGTAGGTCACAAAGGTCAAAAAAGCCGTTCAGGTGGCCGTGTTAAGCCAGGATTCGAAGGTGGTCAGATGCCTATCCAGCGTCGTCTTCCTAAGTTCGGTTTCACTTCACGCAAGAGCTTTGTTACTGATCAAGTAACACTTGCGGAAATCGCGAAGGTTGATGGTGACACTGCGTCTCTTGAGACTTTAAAAGCAGCTGGTATCGTTAAGAAAGAAATCCAGTTCGTTAAAGTTGTTAAGAGCGGTGAAGTTTCACGCGCTGTTACAGTAAGCGGGTTAAAGGTTACTAAAGGCGCTAAAGAAGCGATTGAAGCTGCTGGCGGTAAAGTAGAGGAATAAGCTAGATGGCTAAACCAGGATTGGATTCAGGCGCTAAAAGCGGCTTGAGTGAGCTTAAGGCAAGATTGTTGTTCGTACTTGGTGCGATTGTTGTATTCAGACTAGGTTCTTACGTTCCTATCCCTGGCATCGATCCAGCTGTACTTGCTGACTTGTTCGAGCAACAAAAAGGCACCATTGTAGAAATGTTTAACATGTTCTCTGGTGGTGCGCTTGAGCGTGCATCCGTTCTGGCTTTGGGCATTATGCCATACATTACTGCATCCATTATCATGCAGTTGCTCTCGGTGGTTCACCCACCGATGGTGGAGCTTAAAAAAGAAGGCGAAGCAGGCCGTCGTAAAATTAGTCAGTACACGCGTTATTTAACGCTTGTATTGGCTATCTTCCAATCTATTGGAATTTCGACTGGTTTGCCTAACCTGATTAATGGATTGGTGATAAACCCTGGCTTCGGATTCTACTTTACGGCAGTAGTGAGTCTAGTCACAGGAACTATGTTCCTTATGTGGTTAGGTGAGCAAATTACCGAACGAGGTATTGGTAACGGTATCTCTATATTGATTTTTGCTGGTATTGTTGCCGGTCTGCCAACAGCGATAGGCCAGACAGCGGAACAAGCAAGGCAGGGCGACATTAATTTGTTGTTCCTACTGTTGATTGGCGCAATTGTTATCGCTCTTACATACCTAGTTGTATTTGTAGAGCGCGGACAGCGCAGAATTGTGGTAAACTATGCAAAACGTCAGCAAGGCCGTCAGGTTTTTGCTGCGCAAAGCACCCATTTACCGCTAAAAGTCAACATTGCTGGTGTAATTCCACCAATCTTTGCTTCTAGCATTATTCTGTTCCCGGGTACCATCGCAGGATGGTTCGGACAGAATGAATCAACAGCGTGGTTGCAAGATGTAGCGCTTATGCTATCTCCTGGTCAACCGCTGTACGTGATGTTATACGCAGCTGCGATTATCTTCTTCTGCTTCTTCTACACGGCGTTGGTATTCAACCCGCGTGATACAGCAGATAACTTGAAGAAATCTGGCGCGTTCATCCCAGGTATCCGCCCGGGTGAGCAAACGTCACGATACATTGACAAGGTAATGACTCGCCTTACACTGGCTGGCGCACTGTACATAACCTTTATTTGTTTAGTGCCTGAATTCATGCTAATTGCTTGGAATGTTCCGTTCTACTTCGGTGGTACGTCGCTTCTAATTATCGTAGTAGTTATCATGGACTTTATGGCACAAGTACAGACACATTTGATGTCGAGTCAATATGAGTCTGTGCTGAAGAAAGCTAACCTTAAAGGCTACGGCCGATAAGTTAGCCCCTTAATATTGATAGAAAGGGGAAAGATGTAATGAAAGTTCGTGCATCAGTAAAAAAGATTTGCCGTAACTGTAAAGTTATCAAGCGCAACGGTGTTGTGCGTGTAATTTGCAGTTCTGACCCAAAGCATAAGCAGCGTCAGGGCTAATCAAAGCGGTACAGAATATTTACAAAGCTAAGTAAGCAGAACCTAGATAGTACTTGTCAGGTTCTGCTAGTTTTGTTTAAAAGTATTTTGAACCTTAATTTGCAATTTAGTCGACGGGTAAGTATCCTATCGGGCTTTTTAGGTCGTCGACAAATAAACAAGAGGAGTGCTGTTAATGGCCCGTATCGCTGGCATTAACATTCCTGAGCACAAGCATGCTGTAATCGCTATCCAAGCGATCTATGGCGTTGGTCCCACACGTGCGAAAAGCATTTGTGCGGGTGCTGGTGTTGCAGAAAATACAAAAATCAAAGAGCTAGACGAAGCTACTATTGATAAGCTTCGTGACGAAGTGGCTAAATTCACCGTTGAAGGTGACCTACGCCGTGAAGTCTCTATGAGCATCAAACGTTTGATGGACCTGGGTTGCTTCCGTGGTATTCGCCACCGTCGTAGCTTGCCTCTACGTGGTCAGCGCACTAAAACTAATGCGCGTACCCGTAAAGGTCCTCGTAAGCCAATTAAGAAGTAAACGGGGAGTAAGTTATGGCTAAAGCACCAGCTCGTAGCACGCGTAAGCGCGCTAAACGTCAGGTTGCAGACGGTATGGCTCATATCCATGCGTCTTTCAACAACACAATTGTGACTATTACAGACCGTTCAGGCAATGCACTAGCATGGGCGACATCTGGTGGTTCAGGTTTCCGTGGTTCACGTAAATCTACCCCATTTGCTGCACAGGTAGCTGCTGAGCGTGCAGGTGTTGCTGCACAAGAATACGGTCTTAAGAACCTTGAAGTTTTCGTTAAAGGTCCAGGTCCAGGCCGTGAGTCTGCGATCCGTGCTCTTAACGCTACAGGTTATAAGATCACAAACATTACCGATGTGACCCCTATTCCTCACAACGGTTGTCGTCCACCGAAAAAACGTCGCGTTTAATCGACGGACAGTTGGAGAAAGATCATGGCAAGATATTTGGGTCCAAAACTCAAACTTAGCCGTCGCGAAGGAACTGACCTGTTCCTAAAAAGCGGCGTTCGCGCAATCGATTCTAAATGTAAAATCGATACAGCGCCTGGTCAGCACGGTGCCCGTCGTGGCCGTCTGTCTGACTACGGTGTTCAGCTGCGTGAAAAACAAAAAGTTCGTCGTATGTACGGCGTTCTGGAAAAGCAATTCCGCAACTACTATAAAGAAGCTGCACGTCTAAAAGGCAACACAGGTGAAAACTTGTTACAGCTTTTAGAACAGCGTCTTGACAACGTAGTTTACCGTATGGGTTTCGCTAGCACTCGTGCTGAAGCACGTCAGCTAGTTAGCCACAAGGCGATCATGGTAAATGGTCAAGTTGTGAACATCCCATCGTTTAACGTTTCTGCCGAAGACGTGGTTTCTGTTCGTGAAAAGGCTAAAAAGCAAGCGCGTATCGTTGCTGCTTTGGAACTGGCTGACCAACGTGAGAAGCCAACCTGGATTGAAGTAGACAGCAGCAAAATGGAAGGCACTTTCAAGCGCGTTCCTGAAAGAACTGACCTGTCTGCGGAAATTAACGAACAGTTGATCGTCGAACTTTACTCTAAGTAAAGCTAACTAAAGAGGAAGCATTGTGGGTTCTGTGACTGAATTCCTAAAACCGAGATTAGTTGAGATCGAAAACGTTTCTCCTACTCGTGCCAAAGTAACTTTGGAACCACTAGAGCGCGGCTTTGGCCATACTCTAGGTAACGCCCTACGTCGTATTTTACTGTCATCTATGCCAGGATGTGCAGTTACCGAGGTAGAAATTGACGGCGTTCTTCACGAGTACAGCACCAAAGAAGGTGTTCAGGAAGACGTAATTGAAATCTTGCTAAATCTTAAAGGTTTAGCGGTTCGCCTTGAAGGTAAAACTGAGGCAACCCTAACTCTAGTGAAATCTGGCGCTGGCCCTGTTGTTGCTGGTGATATTCAGCATGATGGCGACGTAGAAATTACAAACCCTGACCACGTTATTTGTACTTTAACTGGCGAAGCTGAAATCAGCATGCGCATTAAAGTAGAAATGGGTCGAGGTTATGTACCAGCTTCTACCCGTCGCTCCTCTGAAGAAGATGATCGTCCAATTGGTCGTTTGTTAGTAGACGCTTCATACAGCCCAGTTGAACGTATTGCTTACAGTGTAGAGTCTGCTCGTGTTGAACAACGCACAGACCTAGACAAACTAATCATCGACATGGAGACGAACGGTACTTTGGATCCTGAAGAAGCGATCCGCCGTTCTGCTACTATCCTAGCTGAACAGCTAGATGCATTCGTAGACCTACGTGATGTGTCTGAGCCAGAAGCGAAAGAAGAGAAGCCAGAATTCGATCCGATTCTGCTTCGTCCAGTAGATGACCTAGAGCTGACAGTACGTTCTGCAAACTGTTTGAAAGCAGAAGCTATCCAGTACATTGGTGACCTGGTACAGCGCACTGAGGTTGAGCTACTTAAAACGCCGAACCTTGGTAAGAAATCGCTAACTGAAATCAAAGATGTTCTAGCATCTCGTGGTCTTTCTCTAGGTATGCGCCTAGAAAACTGGCCGCCAGAGAGCATCGCTGAAAAAGATTAATCAGGTTTTTATCAAACTGATTTGTAGAGAAGGATAAAACTATGCGCCATCGTAAGAGTGGTCGTCAGTTGAATCGCAACAGCAGCCATCGTCAAGCTATGTTCAAAAACATGGCCGGTTCTTTGGTCAAGCACGAAGTGATCAAAACTACGTTACCAAAAGCGAAAGAATTACGTCGCGTAATCGAGCCTCTAATCACTATGGCTAAAGAAGACAGCGTTGCAAACCGCCGTCTAGCTTTCGCCCGCACTGGTGACAAAGAGGTTGTAGGTAAACTATTCAACGAGCTTGGTCCTCGTTACGAAGCTCGTCCAGGCGGCTACACTCGCATTCTTAAATGCGGTTTCCGTGCTGGCGACAATGCCCCAATGGCATATGTTGAGCTAGTTGACCGTCCGGTTGTAGACGCTGAAGAAGAAGCAGTAGAAGCAACTGGAGAGTAATTAATACTCGATTAGAAAAAGGGGCCTGAGTAAAAACTCAGGCCCCTTTTTTTGTATAAACAACCCTACCGTAACAAGACTGTTCGCTCGTCACTTAAACCTGATTCTGCGTTTAACGCAGCACTTAAATATCACATCGCTCAATATGCCATTCGGTATTGGGATAAATTTAGAAAAGCTCGGCTATTCCACCATTTTTCTTGGTAACTTCCGCTCTGAAAAAGTAGCTGTGTTGTTGTGTCAAGCCTTTATGAAACGTAACCAGTTCTGCGCAGTAGAGGCCAATTTGTTCTCCGCTGAACATCTGTTGAACGACTAGGTTTCGATTTGGGTGTTTCAAAACAGTCGCTTTTTTATGTCGATGGCATGATTACTAAAATTAACCTCGTTTTGGGAAGTGAGATATTTTTTGCTGTCTGATAATATATTCACGTATATTAAAATACCTTCTTAGGTAGTAGATAAGACTAAAAAGTTTGGAGCAATTGATGTCTGTGATTTGCACAGTGGATAGTTCGGAATACTGGCTGCAGTTATGCAAAAAAAGCGCTAAAGGTGTTGTAGAGAGTTATAAAGACCTCAAAGACAAGCTAATCGATACGGTTTACGTTAAGAACAGCTTGTTAATCGATGATTTAGGGTCACTTCTAAGTCAGCGTAATAGCGTAATTGTTGCAGTAGCGCCACCTTTTTTATCCCTTCAATCCTACGATGACAGCGACTTAAGCGAGTCAATACATCGTTTGACTCAACAAATTCAAGACTTATACAGCCTATATAAAAAGCACAAAAATAAACTTAGTTTAGTGCCTTTATCTGCGTTTTGTAGCCAATACACTGCGCAGAGCGAGACTGCAGGTTGGTGTGAACAACTTATTGATGAAAATGAAGTAGAAGTTAATATCGGCGCGGTAATTAGCCATAGTTTATACAATCAAAATACTGACCTAATTAGGGCCTATAAAAAATTGCAGTCTTGTTTTCAATTAAAGGATGAAGACTCTGTTTTCTACCCAAATTTAAATAAGTTAAACGAAATGCTTGTTCATCAAGCAATAGAGCGGCACGAACTAAAGCTAGAAAATGACAAGGTAATAGAGCAAAGCTTTTTGTTGCTAGAGCGTTTAGAGGGTAAGGAGGTTGAATTAAATTCAACAGCCAAGAAACACGTGGAAGAACTAAGCGCAGCAAAAAAACAGTATGAAGAAGCCAAGACCAAACTAACGAAGAAACACAATGAAGCTAATCAAGCCTTAATAGCGCAGCATGCTCAAGATATGAAGGCTGTTGATGATAAGCTCAAGTCTTCGAAAAAGGAAATGTCAGTGTTGTCTGAACAGTTACTTTCGGTTCAAAACGCGTTTGTTGCTAAAGAAAAAGAATTTCAGGCTTTTGTTCAGTCCAGTAAAAAAGAAGCAACGATAAATGAAAAAACAAAAAACCGCGAGATAAAGCAGTTAGAGGCAAAACTTGAACGAAAACAGGCAACTGAGCAACAGTTAAGGGCTGAGCTTGCTGAACTCAGAGCAATCAAGTCTACCAAACTTTGGAAAATTTCTAGTAAGGTTGAAAAATTCTCAAATGTTGTTGATAAGTACGGTGCAAAGCGCAAGAAGTTGTCGCAAGATATGGGGCTCTTGTACACGAGTGACCTTTTCGATGCAGATTGGTATTTAGATACATATCCTGATGTATCAGGTGCCGGATTAGATCCAGCAGAGCATTACTTGTTGTACGGTGCAAAAGAGGGAAGGAAGCCCTCACCTCAATTTGATGGGAAGTGGTACTTAAAAGCAAACCCTGATGTTGCGAAAGAAAATAGGAATCCATTAATTCACTACCTGAAGTTTGGTCGCGCAGAGAATAGATCCATTTCACCTGTAATGATTACCCATAAGAAAAACAAGTAAAAGAGCACTTCAATGTCTAAATTCCTTTTATGGATTGGAGCTGGCGAGGCTCAATCCCTTAACTTCAATTACGCTGACTTCAACAAAGTAATTTTCGTTGATCCCTTATTGCGTGTAAGTTCTTTCAGCAACCTAGGTGATGAAAAAAAATTTGTTTTTCTAAATAAAGCAGTAACGCCAAATGTGTTTGAAGTTAAGCCATTTACAGTTTTTAACAATGAAGAATTCTCTTCCTTCTTAGAGCCCAAGGGATTAAAAAACTTATACCCAAACTTAGCATTAGAAGAAGTTCAAGGTGTAGAAACCACGACTATTACTGGTATCGTGAAAGAGTATAATGTTACAGGTAACGCAAATACATTAGTTCTAGAGTTGCCGTGCTTGTCTGGCGACCTTCTTGATGAGTTGAAGTCAAAGGGCATACTGAACTTATTCAACTCAATTGTGGTAAGTGCTGGTAAAAAACCTTTATATGCGAATTCAAACGACATCCAAGTGGTAGTAGAAAAGCTAACCAGTGAATACTACGAATTTACGGAAGATCTTGGTGAAGATGAAGATATATGTACATATAGATTCGTTTTTAATCCTATGTTGCAGCACATCGCAACTTTACAGAATGAAGTTCTGGATTTAACTGCACAGTTAAAATTAGTCGCAAGCGCTAACCAACAAGTAGAAAGTGATAAAGAAGAAATGGAGGCGCTATTATCTAATTCGCAGGTAGCATTCCGTGAAATACAGGTTGAATTGCAAGCCGTACAGACTGAATTGCAGGTAGCTGCCGAAAGGGCACAAAGTAGTGAAGCCCAAGTCAGTGCACTTAAAAACGAAAAAGATAAGTTAAATGCACAATTAACCGAAGACAACAAAACTACAGCGCAACAGATATCATTGTTAGAAAGCCAGATTAAAAGTTTGAGTGCACAGTTAAAGACTGTAGAAAGCGTTAACCAGCAGGCAGACAGTGATAAAGCGGAATTAAAAGCGTTATTATCTAATTCTCAACAAGCTTTTAGTGAAGTGCAGGCCGAGATGCACGCAGTTGCAGAAAAGGCACAAAATAGTGAAACCCAAATCAGTGCACTTAAAAACGAAAAAGATAAGCTAAATGCACAATTAATCGAAGCTAATAAAAAAATTGAGCAATATAACGCCACTATACATCAGCGAGAAGAGCAATTGCTTGCAGAGCAGAAAAATTCG